>JAICKD010000035.1 GCA_025928125.1 Ktedonobacterales bacterium | reverse complement strand
CGCGATACGCTCCGCCGCAGCAAGTGGATGGCTCGCGGCGAGCAACTGCACCGAGGGGCCGCACTGCACATTCGCGCCGATGCGCACCACATTGCAATCGAGGATAATGCCGCCGAAGTTCATGAAGAAGTTCTCGCCAATGGAGATATATTCGCCATAGTCGCAGTAGAACGGCGGCTCGAGGGTCACGTGATCGCCCATCGCGCCCAACAGCTCGCGCAGGAGCGCCGCACGCAGATCGCCCTCATCCTCGCGTGACTGGTTGTAGCGGCGGGTCAACTGGCGGGCGCGCAGCCGGGCCTCCGCCAGCTGCGGATCGCTGGCGTCATATAACTCGCCCGCCAGCATCTTCTCACGTTCGCTCCGCTCGGTCACGTTGCGCCCTTTCCTGGGATACCAGTCCGCTACTTGCCAGAGCCGTCGTCATCATCCCCACCGCCACCAGCGCCGAACTGTTTGCGCAGCGCCGCCCGCCAGTCATTCTCCGTTGGAGAATCGCCATCGCCCGCGTCGTCGCCAACCGATGTCCAGCGCTTCGGTTTGCCCGCGCCACCCTCTTCACGCATCACCTTGCTCGCCGCCGCGGACGCGCGATGCTCCAGCGCGTGGTGCGCCGCCAGCCGCACATCCTCGACCGGATCGTGCGCCAGCGACTGCAAGGATGGGCGCGCGTCGGCGTCGTGCAGGCGTCCGAGCGCCCTGGCGGCCGTGGCGCGCTCCTCAGCGGCCAGCGACGCCAGATACGGGCGCAGCTCATCGGCCATCCCTTTCAGCCCCAGCTCGCCAATGACACGGAAGAGGCGCGTGCGCTCCGTCGGGTGACGCGCCATCGCCAGCGCGGCGCGCAGGTCATGGGTCACGATCTGCGTCTTGCCACTCAGGCCAGCCTCCGCCACCGCCATCTCCACCGACCGCCCCCGACCGCCTTCCAGCAGCGGGCGCAGCCACTCCGCCACTGGGAGCGTGGCCTCTTCAGCGGCGACCTCGTGTAGACCCAGCGCCCAGGGATAGTTGTCGCGGAGCCAGCCATAGAGCACATACGTCATCTGCGCATCGCGCGCCGCATACGCCACCATCGCCGTCGTCAGCGGACGCCTGCCCCAGTCGGCGCGTTGCAGACTTTTATCCAGCCGCACCCCACAGGCGCGCTGTAGCATCGCCTGCAAGCCCGACTCGCTCTGTCCAAAGATCGAGCGGCTGACGGCCTCGAGGTCAACGTAGTGGCGGGCGACCAGACCGCGCGAGGCCAGCATGCGCGCGTCGGCGCTGATGCCATGGAACAGCTTGAGAATCCCGACCGACTCCAGCGGATCGCGCAGGGGCGAGAGATCATAGAGACGGAGCGCGTCAACGACCCACGATGTGCGGTGGTCGTCGTCGATGGCGAACTGGAGCAGTGAGAGGCGATGAGAGGGATCGCCCGGATGGTGGACCCGCAGTTGCACGAACTCAGCGTCAATGGCAAGCACAGCAGCCTTGCTCAGCGTCTTGGCAAGCTCGCGCAAATCAGATGGACGCTCAATGTAAAGCCGACTTCGCCACTCAGGGGCCACCACTGGCGGCGCGCTCGTCCCACGATAGCCCGCCTCAATATCGGCCGTTCCCCGGCCCTTGGCCATCCCGATCCAACCTTTCACCCAGCCGATACGATGCTGCAACCCCGTCCTGCTCGTACACACGACCCTACATCGCATCTGGCGGGTGTTCATCACCTACTGCGGCACTGGCACATTCCATTCTCAGTATACGAAACTCGCGCTGAGAACCGCAAATCAAGCGGCCATTGGCGAGAGCCGTCAGGCGCCATCGCGCTTTCGACAACGTGACAGCAATGCCGGAGGCAGCCAGCGATAGCCGGGCATCCGCTCGATCAGCGCCGGGGTGGCCAGAGGTTCGACGACGCGCTCCACAGACAGACCGACATCGGCAAGCGCGTTGAGATAGCTGCTGAGCGTGCGATGGTGCGCGCCCACCCGCCCACGAACGCCGGGCGCGCCCACTGGCTGCCAGAATCCCTCGGCGAAATAGTCGCCGGTACCGCGAATGGTGGCGCCGTCGGGCCGTGTCATCCAGTCGGAGTGGGGCATCTGGATGCAGGGGTGCGTGATCGCGAAGACGAACCAGCCGCCGGGCCGCAGGATGCGCGCGACGGTCCGTAGCGCCGCGGCGAGATCGGGGATATCCATCAGCGCCATATTACAGACCACGCCGTCGAAGCTGCCATCGGCCAAGGTGCGACCAACCTGCGCGTCATCGTGCCGCCAACTGATGGCGTGCGGCGCCGCGACCGGCTGGCTGCGGGCGAGCGCGAGTAATCGCTCGGAGATATCGATGCCGGTAACATGCGCGCCCCGAAGCGCCAGCTCGCGCGCGACGACCCCCTGACCGCACGCCAGATCGCAGATGACGGTGTCTTGCAGACGTCCGGCCTCCTCGATCAGCCGCAACGCCGCTGGAATGACCACCTCAGCGAGCAGCGGCTCCGTGCGCACGTACTCGTCGTACCACTCGGCAATCGCGTCATAGGGCGCATCTGGGGCATCTGGCGCGTTCGTCATCGCTCTCCTCCTAGAAATCCGCCAATTCGCTTTCCCAGATTGTACGCGCGATTGCCAGGCGTGTCACGCCTCCGGCAGTTGCATGTGCGCAGCGAGCAGCGTGAAATCGGGGACGGCGAAGATCACCCACGCGGGCAGGTGGAGATGCCACCAGAAATCCATCGGCTTGATGATACTGTGCGCGGCGACGAAGAGACTCATCACCGTGCCATGGGTGACGATGATAACGTCCCCCTCGGGATGGCGTGCCAGTGTATCTTCGACCGCCCGCGAGAAGCGCGCCAGCGCCTGGCTGGCGGTTTCCTCGCCGAAGACGAGGGTATCCGGCTCGGCGAAGAAGCGCGCCATCGTCGCCTGAAATGTCTCATCGTCCAGATAGCCGACGGTGCGACGCTCGTGCTCGTGCAGACCCGCCATCACCTCCACTGGCATGCTAAGGCGGTCGGCCAACGGCTGCGCGGTCTGCTGGGCTTTCAGCTCATCGCTGGCGACGATAGCCGCTGGCACACCGGGGATGATAATCGCTGGCGCAAAGGGCGTCAGTATCTCCGCCAGACGTTCTGCGTCGGCGCGGCCAGATGGCGAGAGCGCCCACTCGCGCGCTGGCACGGCGGGATTCTTCGCGGGCGCGGCATGGCGAATGAGGAACAGTCGGCGCATATCAGATATTCCTTCCGGTCAGACATTGGCACATGACATACTGAAAACAGGAGGCGCAACATGATTGTTATTCGCCCGCTATCCAGTATAGACGCAGCGCTGCTCGAACGCCTCATCACGGGCTACACATCCACCGAGATGTATCGGGTCACCAGAGCAGAGACCGCTGACACGACCCACTTCGAGCTACGGCTCACTCTGCTGGAGTATCCATTCGTTAAGCGCTACCCAGCGCTCGATGCGACCGAGCTTCAGCGCTACCGTGACCTCGCGGCGGCGGGCCAGGCGTTCGGCGCGTTCGAGGGCGAGACGTGCGTGGGCATCGCGCTCTGCGAGCCGCAGCGCTGGAATAGCAGCCTCTCTGTCTGGGAGTTCCACATCACGCCGGAATGCCGGGGACAGGGCGTTGGCCGCGCGCTGATGGCCGCTGTGGAAACTCACGCGCGCAATGAGGGCATGCGCTGCCTCGTCTGCGAAACACAGACCACCAACGTACCCGCGATCCGCTTCTACCGCGCGCTCGGCTTCACAGTTGACGCGGTGGATGTCTCGCTCTACGCTAACGACGACATCGAGCGCGGCGAGGTCGCGGTGTTCATGAAGAAGCGCGTCGCCGATCCTCTATCGGATGAGGCGTGAAGCGTGAAGCGTCAGTCCTTCATCGAGACGAGTAGCTCCCAGATGATCGCGCCGTCTGGCGATGCGGTGACAAACGCTGGGTCGCCGGGCTGCGTTGGGTTAATTGTCCCGGTACGATGAATTTTGGGGATCCCTGTACACTCTGCGCCACCGATTGTCCCTGGATAGAGGACTTTGAGCGCGCCACTGCCTTTGCAGCTAAAGAGAATGATGTAGGGCTTGCTGGCGATGAAGGTTCCCTGCGCGATATCGGCGCCATGCGCGCCCGTCGTATCGCTCAGTGTGAGCACGGTCTGCCAGCCAGCCGCCGAGGTCAGCGTCGGCAGTGATGATTTTGGTATCGGAGCGACGGTCGAGGTTGGCTGCGCCGTATACGTAGGCACCGGGACGGTTGGTGAGGCTATAGGCGTCATCGTAGAGGCGGCGCCGAAAAGCGTTGTCCGCTGCTCCACTGGCGTCACACCACACGCCGCCAGCAGGGTACTCGCTAGCAGCAATAGCGTGCCGATCCCCGGCGAACGGCGAAATGATAAATTGGACAGCGAAGTATTCTGTAACAAGCCGCGCACCCTTCCTGTGGGAAGCACTACGCTATACAACCCGCTCTATTCCCGACGCTTGGAGCAGGCTGTTTTATACATCGTATAACGGACCTTGACCGCTACCATCGCCGCGATTTACGGCTTCTAGTGCTCAGCCCACCATGCCTGTGCTGTGGACAGAAACCCGACGCCGCGCGCGATGACAGCTAGCCCGCCTCATGCTGGCCCATTGGCCAGTTGCCGCGCGCTGTACGCTGCGCATATACTTTCCTATTGGAACTATACTGGACTACGAGGACGCGTATGATCACTCCGAGGCAGAGAGAAGACGACGAGACGATGGAAGTCAGCCAGGCGGATTTTCGCAAGGTGTTGGGGCGATTTGCGACTGGCGTGACCGTTGTAACCACCTGCGATGGCGAGCACCGCCTCGGCATTACCGTCAACGCCTTTTCCTCCGTCTCGCTCGACCCGCCGCTTATCCTCGTCTGCATCGAGAAAACGTCGTATCTGCATCAGGTGATGCTGCGCAATGGCTTCTTTGCCGTGAACGTCCTCGGTGAGGACCAGCTCGATCTGAGCAAGTGCTTCGCTGGGCATTCCACTGCGCGCCGCAACTTCTGCGATGCCCCTTCGCATTCTGCGGCCACTGGCGCGCCCGTACTCGATCACTCGCTCGGCTGGATCGACTGCCGCATCGTCAACGTCTTCCCTGGCGGCGACCATAGCATTGTCGTCGGCCATGTAGAGGCGCTCGGCGGCGGCGAGGGCCGTCCGCTGCTCTACCATCGCGGCAAGTATCCGAAAGTCAAAGACCCGTCGGAAGGCTGAGTTTTTGGTCATGATCCGTACGCTCAGGCGCCTGCCCGATGAGTAGACGCGCCTCACCACCGTCCGTACTACCTCTCATTCCCGTGCCATCACCACTGCCGAAAGAGTCCGACTACGCCCGACGCGTCCGGCAACTGGCCGAGCTACACGACGAAATACATGTCTGCGAGCAGTGCGTGGCAGCGGGCTATCTGCCGCAGGCAAACACCGTCGGCGCAACGCGCGGCCGTATTGGTGACGCGGTGATGGTGGTGGGACAGGCGCCAGGACATCTCTCCGTCGAGCGCGGCATCCCCTTCGCGGGACCAGGCGGCGTCATCCTCGACCGCTGGTTGCAACAGGCGGGATTTGCCCCTGGCGCGCTGCATCGCGAGGTCTATCTCTCTGCGCTGACCCGCTGCGATCCCGGCAAGAATCCGCGCGGCACCGGCGACCGCAAGCCCTCGCCGCCTGAGTTGGCGCTCTGCCGCCAGTATCTGCTGCGCGAGTTGGAGCTGGTGCGCCCGCAGGTCATTCTGCCGGTTGGCGGCATGGCCATCGCCGCCTTTCTGGGACCGCAACGGCTGGAAGATGTCATCGGCGAGGCGTTCGAGCGGAACGGCGCGCTGCTCCTGCCGCTACCCCATCCCTCCGGCGTCAGTCGCTGGCTCAACGATCCCGCCCATCAGCAACTGCTCGCCCGCGCGCTGGGACGATTGGCCGTGTGGCGGATATCTGGCCAGAGTCAGGCGTCTGATGGTGCGGTTCCCTGAGCGCTGGCAGACTGCGGGCGCCCCACGCGACGCAGTTGATGGCCGGACATGATAATCAGAACGCCGCTAATGAAGATGGCCAGCGCCATGAACCAGAGGGACGCGCTCCAGGCCGGAAAGAGGCCCTTCCACATTTCGGTTGACCAGTTGTAATAGGCCTCTCCCGACGCTGTGGATAACGGGGCGCGTTCGGAGAACGCGGCGACATCGTTGTAGGTTCTGAGCATATTCCATGCAGCCAGCCCGATCCCCGCCAGCGGCGCCGCCACCAGTACGACGAGCGAGCGCCATAGCTGCGCGCGTCGCAGCAGCGCGAGACATCCCACCCACGCCACAGCCAGCAGGAGCAGGCCAGGCAGCGTGAAGCGGCTAAAGTACGATAGGCCGCGCGTGATATTCTCCGGAACGTTCGCGGCGTCGGGGCAGCCCAACATGCAGATAAACGCGAAGCCTAGCAGCAGCCACCCTGCCCCAAGTGCGAAGAGGAAGAGGCCGAAATATCCCAGGGTAAGCACTGAGCGTGAGGTCATGCCGACACCTCCAGAGAGAGACGTTGACGATCAGCGCGGCGCAACGCGTGACCGGCGATGATGATAACCAGGATAGCGATGAGGGCGAGCAGCGCTCCCTCAGCAATGCCAGCCGCCCAGTTGAAATAGATGTCTGGAGTTGTCGGCTCGATGTAGCTGGTTCCTTCGATGCGATAATAGTGAGTGGCGAAATCCACCCACGCGCGAGACATCCACCAACCTGCCATCCATATCGCTCCCGTTGGTAGCAACAGCACGGCGCAGAACCATCCCCATTGGCGTGTCCGAGCCGTCAGAATCAGGCTAAAGAGCCAGCAGGTCATCAGGAGCAGCGCCCCTGGAAGACAAAACGGAGCAAAGTCTACCATATAGGCTTGCATCGCAGTGGGGTTAGAATACCCATTGCTCACGCAGGTGATGCGCATCTGGCAAGTGAAGAACGCCCCTACATAGCACCAAGCCGCTCCCGCCAGGAAGAGGACGGAGCCAACATACGCCAGCGCGAGAGTAGTCTGTGGCGTCACCATCGCGCCATGCGATACACGGCGGAGCTTGTGGCCCGAGACGATCACGACAATGTCACTCGCAAGCATAAGCAGGATTGCGACGACTATGGCTGTCATGAAGCTGGAAAAACTATATGACGTATCGAGCGGTCCGGGCGCCGCCGCTTCAGCCATCCTGGCGACGAGCGCATTCCAGGTGGAGATGAGACCGAACGCCGCCGTCCCCACCAGCAGCAATGGCACGGTGAGCGCCGCGCTGAACCAGTGTCGCCACCCAGCCTGCCGCAAAAGCGCCAGACAAATGATCCAAGCGACAGCAATCATGACCAGTCCCGGCAGGCAGACCAGCGCAAAATACGGGAATCGTCGGGATGCGTCGGCTACGAAGTTACATCCCCCACCGAAACAGGTGACTCCGATGCCGAGAAAGGTCCACACGCCTTCGAGGAAGAAGAGTACGCCACCAAGATAGGCGAGCGTCAGGACAACGCCGCGAGCCATGAAAATACCTCCCGGTGTGCGATCATCGCCTACTGAATTGGCGATGTCGCCAGCATACCGGGAGGCAATTGTTGCAAACAGCGATAATCCGCAGGATTACCCGTAGCGTCGTTCGTATTTTCGCATTCGCTAGCTAGTGGCCTCGCACAGCCACCAGCATTTTGTTGACCTCGTTCGCCTCGTCGCGGCTGACTGTGTGGCCGAGGCCGGGATAGAGGCGCATCGTCACCTGCGCGCCCAGCTTTTCCAGCACTGTGGCGCTCTCACGTACACGCGCCGCCGGGATATGCGGATCCACGTCGCTGCATCCCAGGAAGATGGGCGTGCCAGCGAGCGAGCCGGGATAGTCGCGCGGCGTGCCATCCGGGCCAATCAGCGCGCCCGAAAGCCCCGCGACACCGCCATAGCGCCGCGCGTTGCGCGCGACGTATTCCAGCGAGAGGCATGCGCCCTGCGAGAAGCCGAGGAGGACCGTCCGCTCCGGCGGGATGCCCGCGTCGGCGACCTGCGCCAGCACACTGTCCACCTTCGCCAGCGCCGAGGAGAGATACGGCTCATTCTGCTCTGTCGGCGCGGTGAAGGGATAGGGATACCATTGGAATCCGGCGGCCTGCGGCGCGAGCAGCGCGGATCCCGCGACATCCAGCACATCCGCCAGCGAGAGAATATCCTCCGCCGACGCCCCGCGCCCATGTAGCATTACCAGCGCCGCCTTCGCGCTGGCAAGCGGCTCACCCGCCAGCAGCACTGGCGTCTGCGCGTGTGGGTCAGTGGGTAGACTGTTCTGCCTGTCGCTCATATCCGTGCCTCCGATGGCTGCCATGCTGGCACGTCCAGTGGCTTCAATCCGCCCGCGATTTCCGCGCGGCTATCCTCCAACCAGGGCGGCAACCGCAAGGAGCGCCCCAACTCGGCGGGCGACTCATCCACCGCGAAGCCCGGACCAACTGTAGCCAGTTCAACGATATGACCGTCGGGGTCGGTGGTGTAGATGCTTTTAAAGTAGACGCGGTCCAGAACCGGCGTCACCTGCAACCCCGCCTCTACCAGCCTCTCGCGCCAGGCAAGCTGCGTCTCGTCGTCGGCCACCGCCAGCGCGAAGTGATGCGTCTGTCCAGCGCCCATGCGCCGCCGCGGCTCTTTGAGGGGATCGCGCTCGAAGTAGGTGATGAGCGTGCCGGGGCGTCCGTCGCCAGCGCCCCAGTACCAGTGCGCCGAGTTGGGATCGTCGAAGTTGTTCGTCATCTTGACACGCCGCATGCCGAGCAGATCGCCGAAGAACGCCTGCGTCCGCTGGATATCGGAGCCGATGGCGGTGATATGATGCATCCCCTGCCGCAGCGCCATCTCCGGCGTGATGACTGGTACCGGCTCCGGCCACGTCTCGGCGGCGATACGCTCGTCGTCGCGGTTACGGACCAGCATCTCGGCGGGCGGCGCGCGGAACTCTGTGCCGAGGGCGTCGGGCGCCTCGTCAATCGTCCAGCCGGGTCCGATGGTGGCGATCTCCAGAATCGTGCCGTCGGGGTCGTTGAAGTAGATCGACGTGAAGTAGTGGCGGTCCAGCGGCCCATCGACCGCGAGGCCCGCGTCGGTCAGGCGGCGCTTCCACATCAGCAACGTCTCGCGGTTGGCGGTCTGGAGCGCGAAATGGTGCGTGCCGCCGATGCCGGGCCGTCCCCTGGCCGCACCGGGCCACTCGAAGTAGGTGACGATGGAGCCAGGCGTCCCCTGCTCGTTGCCGAAGTAGAGATGGTAGCTACGGGGATCGTCGAAGTTGACGGTCTGCTTGACCAGCCGCATACCGAGGACGTTGGTGTAGAACCTGATGGTGCGCTGGGCATCCGCGCTGATAATCGAGATGTGATGCAGCCCCAGAATTGACTCTGACATGGCATGTTCTCCTTTTCTGGAGGCACGACGCGATCAAGTGCATTATGGCATCTTTCGCCCGCCACAAATAGTTTATTGCTAAACTATCATCATGTCAAGGGCTGCCATCAGGCTGTGGAAAGAGCGCCAACCGCTCTTTGGGTGATACGGGTTGCCCGCCAGCGCTGCGCCCTGTTACAATGCGCAGGCAAGCGTGGTCTGCGCACGATGGAGCTTCCCGCCGCGATGGTGAAGGAGCCGTCGTCGGGTGGTTTGGCGTAAGGAGCGAATCTATGCAGTCGGGGGGATCGGGTGGGCCGCGCATATCGCGCACATCGCAGACATCAAGCACCTCACGGGTATCGGGAGGCCCGCGCCGCCAGAGTGGCGCGCCCGCGCCCGGCCCGCAGCCGCCATACGACCCGAATCAGTACGGACTACCCGATGTCACTGGTACAGCGCCACGGATGACCCCGCGTGTGGCCCCGTCAACTGGCAGGCCCTCTGCGCCACCAGTCCAGCCGCACACGCTCGGCGTCAGCGACAGAATTGCGCAAGGCCGGTCAACAGGCGCGCCCTCATTCCCACAGGCGCGCTCCCGCGCCGCCACCATCACCCAGCAGATGCGCGCGGTCGCGCCCCCCGATATCGCGCGCCAGACGCTGGACGAACAGAAGATGCTGGCGCACGAACTCATCATTTTGCCCGACGCGCTCGAAACCTCTGGGCTGGCGAAGTCGCATGCCAACAGCTACATCGAGACGGTGCGCGCCTACGTCGATCTCGCGGACAGCACCTGGATCGCCGTCGCCGAGGAGCGTTTAGAGCAGAGCGGCGCCGAGCAGGCGTTTCGACAGAATGCCATCGCCATCGGACGCCGCATCCAACGCATGCGCGATGAGAGCCAGATGGCCGCCAGCAACACGCAGTTCCCGCTCCCCCGCAGACGCCCTGCCCTCTGGCGGCGCAAAGTGCGATTGCAGCGCGTTGGGCTGCGCGACTGGCAGGCGCATCTAAGCGTACCCGCCAATCCACGCACCATCGGGCGGTCGCTGGCCCGCATGCGTGGCGCGACGGCGCTGGCCCGTGCGAGTGACCTGGAGTTGCTGCTTTGGACGACGTTTCCCGCCATCGTCGGCGATGTTGTCATGGTGCTCTGGCTCGGCGTGATGGTGACGCTGATCGCGATGGTGGCCCAGGGCGGCTTCGCGTCGGCAGGCTTGCTGGCGCTGGCGGCGGTAGGGACACTCGTGGTCCGCGTGCTGTACTCGCTGCTGGTGCGGCGCGGCCCGGCGGAAATTGACCATCTTTTCGCGATCTCAGTCTTCTCTACGCTGCGATCCCCACGCGCCAGCACGCCGGGTTCGCGCGTTCTCGCGGGGATGTTGCGGGCCTGGGGCGTTTTATTCACTTCCGCTGGTCTGCTTGGCATGCTCGCCGCGCTCGGCTATAGCGCCTGGCAGCTTTTTCTACAAGCGTTCGTCTTGCCAGCGACAGCGCTCGGCTGGGTCGAGTTTGTCGGTTCGGTGATTGCTCGCGGAACCTGGCTGCCCGCGCTGGTTGGGCTAGCGGGGGTGAGCGTGCTGGCGCTACCGCTTCTCTTGCTCTCCGCGCTGCGATTCAGTGGCGAGCTTGCGGGGAATACCGCCTGGGTGCCAGCGGCGCGGCGCTATGCGCTGGCTCCCGCGCTGCATGTGCTGGCGTTTCTCGCGACGGGCGCAGTCGCCGCGCTGGCGGCCTGGGAGGCGTTTGCGCCGCAGTACAGCCTGAGCCAGATCGAATTTACGCGCGTCACCGTCGGCACGCTGACCCAGGCGTTGACGCTACAGACCGTTGCGCTCTTCGTGGTCCCGGCGTTGCTGCTGCTGGCTGGTCTGGAAATCCCCTATCGCGTGGGCATCGCCCGCTGGCGGCGTCACTGGCTGAACGAGCTGACGACGCGACGGGCTGATATCGACGCGGATGTGCGGCGGCGCTCGGCGGTTGACCCCCTCACCGGCATGCAGGATAGCAGCGACGAGAACCTGCAAGTGATGCAGTATAACCTGACGCTCTTGCAGTTCTATATCACCCGCACCGACGAGACCCGCCGCGTCTCCAGCGCGCCCTATGGCCTGTTCGCGGGCATCAGCATTGTGCTGCTGCTGGCGGTGGTGGCGCTGCTGGTGGATGGCCTCGCCCAGCAGCTAGCCCACATGCCGCTCAGCATCGGGTTTTAGCGCT
>JAICKD010000585.1 GCA_025928125.1 Ktedonobacterales bacterium | reverse complement strand
TCATCCGAATATGGGCGCGACGCCACCACGCGCTCCTGCGCCCGGCGCATCTTGCTGCTGGCGACCATCTGCACCGCGCGCGTAATCTGCGCGACGTTCTTGACCGACCGAATGCGCCGCCGAATTTCTCTGGCTGTAGCCATACTTCCTCCAAGGGAGATCCAGGTGGAGGCCGCTTATGCGCGCCTGCGCCCGGAACCCAGCGGCACTAGCGCGGCGCCACGGTCTGATATTCTTTGATTGCGGCGTCCAGTTGGGCGAACTGCTCGTCGGTGATCTTCTTGTTGTCGGTGACGGTCTGCTGCTGGATGCCCTGCACCAGCTCGCTATAGCTGGCGTCCATGAAGCGGTGGAATTGCTCTTCCCACTCCTGCACCTTCTCGACTGGAACCTCGTCCAGATAGCCCTTGGCCGCGGCATAGATAATCATAATCTGATGCTCGACCGACATCGGCTGGTACTGACGCTGCTTCAGGATCTCCTGCTGGCGCTGGCCGCGATCGATGCGGGCCTTGGTCGCCTTATCGAGATCGGAGCCGAACTGCGCGAATGCAGCCAGCTCACGGAACTGCGCGAGGTCCAGCTTCAGGGTACCCGCGACCTGCTTCATGCCCGGCGTCTGGGCGTTGCTGCCGACGCGGCTGACCGAGATGCCGACGTTCAGAGCCGGGCGCACGCCCGCGTTGAAGAGGTCGGTCTCCAGGTAAATCTGGCCGTCGGTGATCGAGATGACGTTGGTCGGGATATAGGCCGAGACGTCGTTGCCTTTCGTCTCGATGATTGGCAGCGCCGTCAGCGAGCCACCGCCATACTCTGAATTCAGGCGCGCGGCGCGCTCCAGCAGGCGGCTATGCAGATAGAACACGTCGCCCGGATACGCCTCACGTCCTGGCGGGCGGCGGATAATCAGCGACATGTTGCGATAGGCGTCGGCGTGCTTGGAGAGGTCATCGTAGACGATAAGGGCGTCGCGCCCGCTCTCCATGATCTCCTCGCCAATGGCGCAGCCCGCATATGGAGCCAGATACTTCAGCGGGGCGGGGTCCTCAGCGCCCGCGTGGACGATGATGGTATGTTCCATCGCGCCATAGCGCTTGAGCGTCTCGGCCATCTGCGCCACCTGGAAGTTCTTCTGTCCGATGGAGACGTAGATGCAGATGAGGTTCTTGCCCTTCTGGTTGATGATCGTATCGAGCGCGACGGCGGTCTTGCCGGTCTGGCGGTCGCCGATAATCAGCTCGCGCTGGCCGCGGCCAATCGGGATCAGCGCGTCAATCGCCTTCAGGCCCGTCTGGACCGGCACTGTTACTCCCTGGCGCGTGATGACGCCGGGGGCCACACGCTCGACCGGGCGGGTCTTGGTAGTGCTGATGGGGCCAGCGTCGTCCAGCGGCTCGCCCAACGGATTGACGATGCGCCCGATCAGGGCATCGCCCACCGGCACCGAGATGATGCGACCGGTGGTGCGTACCTCGTCGTTTTCGCGAAGGTGTGTGTAGTCACCCATGATCGGCACGGCCACCGAGTCCTCTTCGAGGTTGAAGGCGATGCCGAAGGTATTGGTGCGGGTGAACTCCAACAATTCGAGATAGTGCGCGCCGGAGAGGCCATAGACACGCGCGATGCCGTCGGCGACGCTAATGACCGTACCCACACTGGTCGTTGCGGACTCAGCGGCCGGTCCCTCAAAGCTTTGAATGCGGTCACGGATTACTCTGGTAATCTCGTCCGTGATTGCCATGGCTAAACCTCGTTCTTTGGGTACAGGCCTGGACACAAGCCCGGTAAACCATTGTGCGCCAGTGCGAATCGGGCGCGCCGACGCCGACTAGCGCCGACGGCCGCGCTTGCGAGAGTTATTGCGATTCTTAGAACTATTAGAACTCTGGTTGCTCTGGTTGCCAGACGGCCGCGGCGCCATATGCGGCGATTGCCCGCGTCGTGGCGCCATCTCCGTTGCCGTGGCTGGCCCGCCATTGGCGCTATCGTCTGGCTGCTCTGGTGGGGTGACGACCAACGGCGTCTCCGCCGTGCTCACACCTGTCCCAGCGCCGTTAGACGCGGCCGCGCCGGTCACGCCATCCATCTGGCTGGTGAACATGCCGCCGCGCTGCAACTGCTGCTTGAGCAACTGCAACCGCCGACGCACGCTGCCATCGATCAGTGTATCACCCACACGCGCGATGGCTCCGCCCAAGATGGAGGAATCCACCTGCTCATCCAGCAAGACTTTTTTGCCCGTGAGCCGCTGCAAATCGGCCACCACGCCCGCCCGCGTCACCTCGTCTATCGGCATCGCGGTGGTGAGATTCGCGTGAATCTGGTGGTGGTAGTCGTCATACATACGCGCAAACTCGTCACGAATTCGCGGCGCGAGTTCAACCAGCCCGCGCTCCACCAGCAACAGCGCGAGGTTGAGCGCCTCCGCCTGGACCTTCCCATTGAGCAGGTCCTTAACCATCAGCTCCTTTTTGGGGAACTGGATGTTCGGCTCGCTCAACAGGAAGATCAGCCGGTGATCGCTGAAATAGTCGGCGATCAGTCGGAGGTCTTGGAGCCAGCGGTCAACCGTGTTTTGCTCGGCCCCTAACTCGAAGACCGCCTCCGCATAGCGACGCGCGGTCGCGCCCTTTAACACTGGAGATCCCTCGACTGCGAGACGAACTCCTGCACGAGCTTGCGGTTATCCTCGGTGTTCATCGAGTGACCGATGACCCGCTCCGCCGCCATAATAGCCAGATCAGAGACCTGACGGCTCAGCTCGGACTTCGCCTGCGCGATCTGCTGTTCAATATTCTTCTGCGCCTGCGTCATGATCTCGTCGGCGCGCTGCCGCGCCTCCTGCTCAATCTCGGTGCGCAGATGCTCCGCCGCCTGCGTGGCGCGTGAGAGCGCCTGCTGGCCGTCCTGCCGCGCCTGCTCCAGCATGTCTGACACGCGCTTCTCGGCTTCGGCAAGCTGCCGTTTCGCCGTCTCGGCGTTCTCCAGCCCTTGCTGAATCTGGCCGGAGCGC
>JAICKD010000518.1 GCA_025928125.1 Ktedonobacterales bacterium | reverse complement strand
GACCATCGTCTTGGTCGGAGTGCAGCCCTCATTGATGCAGGTACCGCCGACATGCACGCGCTCAACGATGGCGGTCTTGCGGCCAGCATTTGCCAGCGCTGTGGCGAGCGGGCTGCCCGCCTGTCCTGAGCCGAGAATCAGGCAATCATACTGTTCCGTCGCCACAATGTTCGTCCTTTCAGTGGAGACTATCGCGCCCGTTCCGCCTGCCAGCGTTCCACTAGCTGCGCGGTCTGCGCGATGTGTTCGTCGTAGTGGTCGGTCAGCCAGCCGAAGATGTCGGCGACTGAGGTGGGATAGGGGTCGGTCCCAGGCGAATAGACGACACTGGATTGGCGCGTCACCCTCGCGTCGTCCAGGTCGGCAAAGCGCTCCGTCACCCGGCGGTGGGTGGCGTTCAGATCGTCGAGCAATGCGGCCCGGTCCGCCCCGGTGGGCTTCGTGGTGAGCAGCCGCTGATGTAGCTCGGAGGCGTTCGCCACCATCTCCAGATCGGAGCCAAGGTCCACCGGCCCAAAGTTCGCCTCAGCCATACGGTCATAAACTTCGAGATAGTGGTTCATCGAGTCTTGCAGGTGCAGAGGCAAAACGCCCAGGGCGTATTCCTCGCCATCGGGTGTGTAAGGCAGCGCCTCGTCAGGCGCCTGGGCAAAAGCCGCAAGGAAGCCATCGCGCGCCGTATCGAACCGCGCGATCAGCGTCGCCGCCTGCCCCTGTGGGTCTGTTGGTCCGCTCATAGTGTCTCTCCCCCCATGCAGTAGTCTAGTAGCGCGCCCTCATTTGCCGTTATAGTCCGCGCGATGTCAAGCGGCGTTACAAGAAGCCGCCCCCTCCCCAACCCCTCCCCCTTCCAGGGAGAGGGGGCCTATGCTGAGCGTTCACGGCGTTCCGGCTAGCATCCGAACTGTCCGATCAGTTCTTCCTGTGGCCATTCGCCACGTTGGTGGCCCATGCCCTCTCGGGAGGGTGGCCGAAGGCCGGGAGGGGGCGCCGCGGATACACCAGCATCCAGGCGTCGGCGGCGCGTATGACTCAGGGCTCTTTGGGGTCATGCAGGAACTGGGCTGCCGCGCAGTGGCGGACCGACGGGCCGGGGTCCAGGGAATAGGGTATGCGTAGCCTGCTTTCATGACCCATTTCTCCGCAAAACCTCGGCTATTGCCTCGTCTGCCCCCATGTAACCACCCGCCATGCATGCTACGCTGCAAACAGCGGCTCGCGACGAGGCATCATCTCACATGATGCGGTAGGAGAAGGTCGCGACAGCAGCGCACGAGTGCTTTTGGGGGGCCTCGACAAATTTGTGTTACACCTACACCTGGCGCCCCGCTTCTCGATTCTGGTCCCCCCTCTCCCTGAAAGGGGGAGGGGGTTAGGGGGGAGGGGGTAGCCGCCCAACAGATGACAATCATCACTGGCATATCGTTGCCAAATCGAGTTAACTGCTAGTGATGGGCGACAGACGCATGTGAGGCGAGAGAAGGCGGCATCCATGATTCGTATTCTGCTGGCCGAGGACCAGGCGATGGTGCGGGGCGCGCTGGTGGCGCTGCTCTCGCTGGAGGCCGATATGGAGATCGTGGCGGAGGTCGCCCGTGGCGATGAGGTTCTTGCCGCCGCGCTCGCCGCCAACCCCGATGTGGCGCTGCTGGATATCGAGATGCCCGGCTGCGATGGCCTGACCGCCGCCGCGCAGGTACACGCGCAGCTGCCAGCCTGCCGCATCCTGATGCTGACGACGTTCGGGCGGCCCGGCTACCTGCGGCGGGCGATGGAAAGCGGGGTCGTCGGCTTCCTGCTCAAAGACGCTCCGGCGGCGCAGCTCGCGTCGGCCATCCGCCGGGCGATGGCGGGCGAGCGGGTCGTCGATCCGACGCTGGCGGTCTCCGCGCTGAGTGACGGCGTCAGCCCGCTGACCGACCGCGAGCGCGACGTGCTGGCGGCGGCGGCGCATGGCGCGAGTATCGCCGAGATTGCCGCCTCACTCTATCTCTCCGAAGGCACCGTGCGCAACTATCTCTCGGTGGCGATGCAGAAGCTCAACGCACGCAACCGCATCGAGGCGGCGCATATTGCGGAGGAAAAAGGCTGGCTGTGACAGGCTGCAATTGCCTTGCGCGCTGCGGTATGCTTGAGGACAAGGAGGCTATTGCACATGACAGCAGACGCGACCAATAATATGCCAACCGTTGGGACGCCCGCGCCCGACTTCACGCTGCCCGCGAGTGATGGCAGCATGGTGACGCTCTCGGCGCTCCGTGGACATCACGTGGTGCTCTATTTCTACCCGAAAGACGATACTCCCGGCTGCACCACCGAGGCGTGCAGCTTCCGCGACAGCTGGCACACGCTGGAGCAGCGCGGCGTACCTGTGCTGGGCATCAGCCGCGATAGCGTCCAGTCGCACCGGAAGTTCGCCGAGAAGTATGGCCTTCCGTTCACGCTGCTCTCGGACGAGGGCGGCGAGGTGACGGAGAAGTACGGCGTCTGGGGCGAGAAGAGCATGTACGGCAAGACGTATATGGGCATCTTCCGCGTGACATTCGCCATCGGGCCGGACGGCGTGATCGAGCACGTCTGGGAGAAGGTGCATCCCGAGGGCCACGCCGCCGAGGTGCTCGCCTTCCTTGACGGGCAGCCCACCGCCTGACCCTCGCGAAAAGCCACTGGCACAGCACATCCACACATACATCCTCCGAACTCTATCTCACCACGATAGAGAGGGCTATCGCTGTGCGCAATTGCACGTGTATGCTGAGGTTGCGCCTGAATCTGCGAATCCGCGCGCGAATGAACACTTCGCCCCACAGGTGTATCTCCTCTCTATAAAAGGGGATGCTCTCTCGGCCATAAATGGCCGGAGTAAGAAGGGGCAGGCCATGAATGGCCGACGCGTCGCACTGTAAGCGCGCAGTGCAGGTGGGGCAACGGAGAGATTAGCCGCGGCCTTCAGGCCGCGAACTGTCCCCAGCACGCTGTTCGGGGTTCATGCGTAAAGGTCAATAGCCGCCAGCCACGGAGGGGAGCGCGAGAGATGCACGGCGCTGAGAGTGCGAGGAGCTTCGCCGCCATCGTGCCTCTCCATGCGGCTGCCATGTTGCGGCTGGCCGCCGCGCTCATCGGGCCAGCGGAGGCCGAAGACGCTGTACAGGAGGCCTCCATGCGCGCGTGGCAGGCGTGGCCGACGCTGCGCAATCTCGACGCTGTACGGCCCTGGCTGCTGCAAATCACCCTGAATGTCTGTCGCCAATGGCGGCGCGGCCTCAAGGGGCAGCAGCAGGCGCAGATGCGTCCCCTGCCCGAGGAATCCGACGCCCAGCACCTGCACCTGCTGGTCACGCTGGAG
>JAICKD010000744.1 GCA_025928125.1 Ktedonobacterales bacterium | reverse complement strand
TTCTTTCCGGGTTTGGTCTGGCCGGCGCCGCCGGCCTCAATGCCTACATTCCCCTGCTGCTGCTCGCTATCGCGCAGCGGCTGGGCTATGCTCACCTGAACGCGCCCTATGATGTTCTGGGCAGCAATATCGCGCTCGGTGTGCTGGTGGTACTGCTCGCGATCGAGGTCTGCGCTGACAAGATTCCCGGTGTTGATCACGTCAACGACATCATCAACACGGTAATCCGTCCGGCGGCGGGCGCGGTGCTCGTACTTGCCAGCGCCGGCGCCGGCACGCTCGACCCGCGCCTGGCCGCGCTCCTCGGCCTCATCACCGCCGGAACGATCCACGCGACCAAGGCGACCGCCCGGCCCTTCGTCACGGCCACCACACTGGGCATGGGTAACCCGGTGGTGAGCACACTCGAAGACATCCTCTCATTCGCCACGGCGCTGCTGGCGCTTGTCGCGCCGGTAGTCGTGGTCATTCTCGTGGTAGTGCTGACCTTCCTGGCCTGGCGGTTCATCCGCCGGCGACGGCACGCGAAGTCGGCGGTCGTCAGTCGGCGGTCGTCAGCGGGTTCAGGTTAGCGCGATACCTGGCTACAAGCGCGTGCTATTTCCCAGCAACTGACGACTGACGACTCGCCATCAGGGATGCCACTGGCGCGTCGCGCGCATTCGCGCCTGGAGAATATCCTGCCGGAGGCGCGAGAGCGCCGACCATTCGCCCCGGAGTATGACGGACGCCGGCTGGTCATCGAACGTTACCGCGATCGCGAGCAGGTATTCGCGCGGCTGGCTGAGGAGCGCTTCGGTGTCGGCGGGCAAGATACCGCTGCCCCGAATATCTTGCGCCAACGTCAGTTCGGCGCTCGCGATCGTCGTGAGGGGCAATTGGCAGGACCACCGGTGCAGGAAACCGCCCTGCTTGAGCCGCACCGCCTGCCGATCGACCCGCACCTCCACTGGCGTCAGGCCCTGTTGGCGTGGCAATCCGCCCAGGTATTCAAGAACCGTCATGCGCTTCTCCTGGCGCGGCGCCACCGGCCTGATGCACCCGACGAGTCCACCGGATGCCTGCGGTGCGCGTTCGCTTGTCGCCACGACGTGAGACTTCCGCTCCCCATAATGCTACACTGTGCTCTAGTGAGGGCGCAGAAAGGATACCATACATGACACAAGGGACGATCAAGCGCATCAACAGCGACCGTGGCTTCGGGTTCATTGCCCCGGATGGGAGCAGCCAGGATCTGTTCTTCCATATGAGCGCAGTCGAAGGGCGGGCCTTCGATCAATTACGGGAAGGACAGCGGGTCTCGTTCGAAGTAGGGACCGACCCCCGTAACCCGACGCGCACGCGTGCCGAGCAAGTCCGACCGATCGAGGAATAGGCGTTGCCTGGGTGGCAGCCTGAACCGAGCCTCCCGAGACGATTCCCTCAGCTCAATCGCACCTTCACCGATCAGGTCCGCCACGTTTGTCGTGGTGGGCCTGCTTCTTTTCTTGCCAGGCGTGTCAGGCTGGTTTCGCGGCAACAACGAGCGCGCGACACGGCGCGGCTACCCCATCCTGAAAGCAATTATCAGCTTCCCATTCCTCGCCGGTAGTTCCTTCGGGATGTTCGAGCAACCGCACAATGTAGCGCCGGTTGCCGGCCAGGCTGCTCCAGCGACGTACCTGGCGGAAGAAGCGGTTCTGGGCGCCACGCGTCCGCGTCTGCCGATCCGCCTCGTAACACGGCGCGCAGAGCGCGGCGATATAGCATCGCTGGCCGCGCTCGTAGGATGAGACCGGCTGGTAGTAGGCGGCATAGATAAACCGATGCTGTATCTGGGGATGCGACGGCTCGCGACCACAGTGACTACAGGGCACATCAACAGGCATCGTTACCTCAGATGAGTATCAGCATGTAGCGTCATGCCGTAAGACGGCCGCCAGTGGGCGCCCGGCGTCGCTCAGGGCGCTAACTGCCCTGGCGGGTCAGACTGCATTCGCTCGTGTAAGGAGGCGCTGACCGAGTGCAGATAGTGGAGGATTTCCTGATAGGAGCGCCAGACCGACGTCTCGTAATAGGGGATGCTCCGCTCCTGGCAGAACGCCCGCACGATCGGCTGCGCCGCCCGCAGGCGATGGCGCGGCAGCGCCGGGAAGAGATGGTGCTCGATCTGGTAGTTCAGGCCACCGTAGCACCAGTCCACCACTGGATGGGCGCGCACGTTGCGCGCGGTCAGCACCTGGGCGCGCAAG
>JAICKD010000487.1 GCA_025928125.1 Ktedonobacterales bacterium | reverse complement strand
TACTACCACACCTACCGTGCTCATCACGCGCAGTATATCCGCAAGCAAGGGCAATCAACAATACGCAGTTCTCAACATAACACATGGGGCGTCTCAGCAGAAAGCCCTCGTCGACAACGCGGCGAGGGCTGGTGAGATGTAGAGAAGTGTCTTCCTTCCAGAGCTTGCCAGCGCACTTCCGTTACAGCGTTTGCGATGCCAGGAAGGATAGCCTACCCACCCATCCTGACGTTGCCGCGTTTAAATCTTCGACTGCATGTTGTACAGGTTCGCATAGACGCTGTTGAGCGCGATCAGTTCCGCATGCGTTCCCTGTTCGGCGATCCCGCTGTCGGAGAGCACCACGATACGCTGAGCGTTGCGGATAGTGGACAGGCGATGGGCGATGACCAGTGTCGTGCGGTGATGCGCCAGCTTTTCCAGCGAGTCCTGGACGGCCTTTTCACTCTCATTGTCCAGCGCGCTCGTCGCTTCATCAAAAATGATCACTGGTGGATTCTTGAGGAAGACGCGCGCAATGCTCAGCCGCTGCTTCTGCCCGCCTGAGAGTTTTACGCCGCGCTGGCCGATATCCGTGTCGTAGCCATCGGGGAGCGCCATGATAAAGTCATGCGCGTGCGCCTGTTTGGCTGCCGCGATGATTTCGTCTCTGCTGGCGTCGAGCTGCCCATAGAGGATATTGTCGGCGACGGTCCCGGCAAACAGATAGACATCTTGCTGGACGATGCCGATACTCCCGCGCAATGAGCGCAGCGTGACGTCGCGGATATCCTGCCCATCCAGCAGGATTCTGCCCACGTTCACCTCGTAGAAACGCGGAATGAGCGAACAGAGCGTCGTCTTGCCCACGCCAGAAGACCCCACCAGGGCGACATATTCGCCAGCGCGAATCTCCAGCGAGAGGTCCTTCATGACATAGTTGAGGTCCTCTTTGTACTTGAAGCTGACATCCTGAAACTCAATGTGGCCCCGCACTCCTGTCACATCAACCGCATCTGGCGCGTCTTGCAGGTCAGGCGCGACCTCCAGGATCTCCATGAACCGGTTGAACCCGGTGATGCCTTCCTGGTAGAGCCTGATAAAATTGCTCAGTTTCTGAATCGGATCGATGAGGATACCGATAAAGAGCAGGTAGGTCACCAGATCCGCCAGGTCCAGGGAGGCGCGCACGATGGCGACGCTGCCAAAGACGATGACCGCGATGGTCATAAGCTGGGTGAAGGCGATCAGTCCGCTGGAGAAGTTTGCCTCACTCCGGTAGCCATCCCTGCGGCTGTCGAGAAAACGCCGGTTGGCGTGGGCGAACTTTTGCATCTCGACCTCGTCGTTGGTAAACGACTTCACCACGCGGATGCCCGCGAGTGTATCTTCGAGTTGCGCGTTGATATCGCCGATCCGATCCTTGCTGCTGCGTAGCGCGCGATTCATCTTCTTGTTGAAGTAGAGCGCGTAGACCGCCATCACGGGCAGGAAGAGAAAGACGATCAGGGTAAGCGCGACGTTGATCTTCAGCAAGATGATGAATGCGCCGACGACCGTCAGCACGGTCACGACGATGTCTTCGGGCCAATGGTGATAGAGCTCGGCCAAGTCGAAGGTGTCGTTGCTGATCCTGGTCATCAGTTGACCGGTCCGCTGCTCATCATAGAAGCTGAACGAGAGCTTTTGCAGATGCTCGAACAGTTCGCCGCGCATGTCGCTCTCCATCCTGGCGCCCATCATATGCCCCTGGAAGTCGATGAACATGGTGCAGAGCGTCAGGACTCCCACCAGCGCCAGCATGACCGCGCCCATCAGGGCGATCTGGGTGAACGCATGCGGCATGTCGTCTTCCAGAACGTTTTTGGTGATGTAGCGCGCGCACAGCGGCAGCAGCAGCGTAATCGCCGCGACGATCAGCGCGCACGCCATATCTGTGAAAAACAGGCCCAGATATGGTTTGTAGTAGGACAGAAACTTCTTCCCACGTGACTTGGCAGTTGTGGGCGTGCTGGATGCACCACCAGCGTTGCCAGCCTTATCAGCGCTTGCCACAGGAAGCGCATCCGTCGCAGGCAGCACGGACGGTTCGTTCGAGATCGAGTCAGGTGAAAGCACAGATTGCCCCTCAAGGTAGTAGTTCAGGTAATCGCGGCGCGCCGATGGCGCAAAGAGTTCACTCCGCGTGAGTGGTTAGTAGCGGAGACAAGGGGTGAGGGGGCGCGAATGGAAGCATCGATACCACAGCAGGGAGGCGCGAGGATTGTCCTCGCGGTGAGGAGGTTGCAAGGAGGAGGTCTACGTATCGGAAGCGTAACGCCATCAAGAACGCGATCAGGCGGTCGCGGTGTCAGCGCTCCAATACATTCCTCGGTGAAACTCCACACCTTACCCGCATGCCGGATACAGATGTCGCGCAAAGTGTGCTTCTGGGCATCTCGACAGCTCCTTTCTCAACGGGCGACACACCATCGCATGCGCCAGACTGTGTTTCAACTCAATCGCCAGACAGCATAGCACGTTTTGAGTGGAATTGGCATGAAGAAATCTTGCGAGTTTCTCAGCGCTGGAGGCTGAAGCCGCGCCTAAGGGTTGCGCGTCCGTGCAACCGCAAAGCCCGCCTGCGCGGGCTGTCCAGACCTCGCCTGACAACCGCGACCGATGCGAGCGGCGAGATGGCGTACGACTAACTATTGCAAATGCTCTATGTTCCCTGTCAGCGCTAATGACGGTTCAGGACGTGGCCCGGTTCGCTTCTCCCTGACGGCGGCGCCGGTCTGCTCGATGTGCCGTTGCCTGACGACCCTACCCGTTCTGTCAGGAACTCCTCCCAGGTCCGGCGTCCCACTGCCCGGTCCGGGGCCAGGATAACGCCCGACCGGACCGCCCGCGCGGCCCTGCCTGGGAGCCAGACTGGGATCATCGGTCGCCGTTTGTGGCTGGCCCGCAGGTATTCGCCAAGTAGTTCGTCCATGCTGTAGATCTTCGGCCCGGCGATGTCGGGCGCTAATCCGATGGGCGCGCCAAGCGCCAACTCGGCCAGCCGGGCTCCCACCTCGCTGGGGTCTATTGGCTGGAACCTGAAACCGGACGGAAGTGGTATCACCGGGAGTTTCGCCATCTGCCGCGCCACCAGCAGGAGGGTGTCATAGAATTGGGTGGCGCGCAGGGTTGTCCATGGCAGGCCCGAATCGGCCACCGCGCGCTCGGCGGCCAGCTTGGACGCGAAATACCCGAACATGGCGCGGTCAACGCCGCTGACGACCGGAACCTTATCGGCGCCAACGACCGAAATATAGACCAGATGCTGTACGCCTCCTGCTTGCGACGCAGCCTGGACGAGGTTCAGGGCTTTATCCCCGTCACCCTTGGCGCCACCCGCGCAGTGTACGATGATCTCAGCCCCATCCACGGCGGCGTCTATCCCCGCGCCCGTGGCTAGGTCACCCGCCACGAACTCAATACCTTCCGTGCTCCCCTTCCCATCCTTGGGGCCGTGCCTGCTGAGTACGCGCACCTCGCGCTTGGCGTCCCGCAGCCGCGCAACGACGTGGCGCCCCAGTGTACCTGTGCCACCAGTGACCAGAATCGTATGTTGCTGCATATCGTTTGCT
>JAICKD010000776.1 GCA_025928125.1 Ktedonobacterales bacterium | reverse complement strand
GCCCACGCAGACGCCACAAGCGCCCAGCAACCCGCACGTCGCCGCGCCACAGGCTGCCGCGTCGATGCCCTATCCGCCGCCGCCCAGCTTCTACGTTCCCCAGCAGGCCGAGCCGCCCATCGCGCCGCCCGCTGCCCAGCCAGAGTAGGTGCGCGCTCGACAATCAACGACCGGGGTACACGCATGATGGCGGCATCGGCAGAGATACTCCTTCTGCTTCTGGGGCGCACGCTGCGGGCGATGGGCAGAAGGATATGAGAAGTGGCTATTCACCACCCGAAGAAAACGCCTGACATCCCTGGATTGCTTGGCGCGCTTGAGCGACATAGCATCCGCTATGTCCTCACTGGCTCGGTTGCCGCGCTCGTGTATGGGGCTGAGATTGGGCAGCCAGGGGACCTCGATATTACTCCGGCGCTCGATGAGGAGAACCTTAGCCGGTTGGGCGCTATGCTTCAAGACATCGAAGCGGGACTCGACCCTGACGCGCCCTTCGGTCACTGGGAAACACGCCCGGATGGCGAGAAAAAGTGGACTGTAGACGCAGCCACGCCAGAACTCTATGCCGAGCGCGCAAACTGGCGTCCAGATCCAACGGATGCGGAGACTTTTGATTGCCTGCTCTGCTCGCGGCTGGGGAATTTTGACATCGTTCCAGCGCTGAGTGGCACATATGAAGCGCTGATGCAGCGCGCCGTTCGCCTGCAAGCCTGGGGATATACGCTCTCGGTCGTCCATGTTGATGAGCTTTTGGCGGCGCTGACCGTGCCACGACGCGCCAAGGATGTGTCGCGGGTTCGTCAACTGCGCGAAATTCAGCGGCAGCGGTGTGAGCAGAAGCTATCGCGCACAGGAGAAGCTAGTGGCTCAGAATAGGCGACGAAGAGCTCCACTGGCTACAGAGGCAAGCCGTTTGCGTCTCGAATTGGCACGGCATATGGGCGCCGAATGTCACCCGTCCTGGAACCTGGAGATGGCGCTGACTGGGTCGGCCAGCCGTGGATTGGCTGATAGCGAGTCGGACATCGAATTGAACGCCTGGGGCCACGAGTTACCCACGACCGACGAGCGAGCCGCGTGGTTACGAACGCTGGGCGCAACAGATCTTGCGCTTGCAGTCGAAGTCACCGACGACGGCACGACCTGGGACCGCTGGCGCTACCACGATGTATGGGTGGAGACCGGCTGGCAGCCAATTCCTGTACTTGAGACGAATCTCCAGAAGATACTGGACGGAGAAACGATAGATCACGCGCTGCTCGTGCTTGCAGAGGTGGTAGCCCATGCCACCACTCTGCGTTCCACAGGCGCGCTGCACTCGTGGCAAGCCATGCTGGCGCACTATCCAGAGCGCCTTCAGCAGCGGCTGATTGACTCGACCATAGCGCAATGGACTTCACCGTACACGGTGATTACCCGCTGGTCGCCGGTTCACCGCGAGCAGCCGCTCACCCTGGCAGAGGATTTGGTCAGGGAGGTACAGGGCGCTTTGCGGCTTCTCTTTGCCTTGAACCAGGAATGGGAGCCGGGCTGGAAGTGGATTGCGGCGCTCAGTGCGCGGTTGACACATCAACCCGACCATCTGATCGAGCGGATAGCTGCAATTTTCGGCGAGGCTCCCGCGCACGAACGAATGCGGATATGCACCCGCCTGATCCTCGACACGCTCGCGCTCCTGCCGCCAACCCCTGAGAGCGAGCGGGCACGTCTGAACCTTCAGCAAGGTCTGGACGCCAACTGAAGGCTCACAGCGGCCTCACCCTTGCTCGCGCAGCGCCGCCTCCAGCGTGGGAATGAAGACGCGCTGCGCCTGCTCGATGTCCATGCGCAGCGTGCAGCCGGAGGCGCGGATGTGGCCGCCACCGCCGAACTGCGCGCAGATCGCGGCGGCGTCGTAGGGCGCGGCGGCGCGCAGGCTCACGCGGGTCGCGCCGTCGGGCGCCTCGCGGAAGAGCGCTGCCAGCGCCACCCCTTCTGTGTCCATCAGGAAGCTGGGCAGGCCGTCGTCCCTGTCGGGGGTGGCGTCCACCGCCGCGAGGTCGCTCTGGCGGATGGCCGCCCAGACAATGCGCCCCTCCGCCGCGCTGGCGAG
>JAICKD010000635.1 GCA_025928125.1 Ktedonobacterales bacterium | reverse complement strand
GGCGCGGCTGGAGGCGCGGCTCGTGCGACGCCGACGACGGCTATTCCTACGCTTGCGCCGCCGACGGCCACGCTGGCAGTCCCCTCACACGCCGTCGAGTTCACCACGCCCGATGGCCTGCGCCTGCGTGGAACACTCTACGGCAGCGGCACGGTTGGCGTGGCGCTCGCACATCAGTCCGACGGGACGCAGAACCAATGGAGCGGGTTCGCGCGGCAACTGGCGGCGCATGGCTATATGGCGCTCGCCTTCGACTTCCGTGGCCACAATACATCCGAGGGGCCAGCCGATACCGCCAAAGAGGATATCGATCTGCGTGCGGCGATCCGCTTTCTGCGCGCGCAGGGAGCCACCCGTATCGCGCTGATGGGCGCGAGCCTCGGCGGCGCGGTGGCGCTGCGGGTGGCGGCGACGGAATCGGTCGTGGCGGTGGCGACATTGTCGGCGGTGGCGTGGTGGACAACGCAGCCGGTGACGGATGAGATTCTCAAGGCCGTCAAGGCGCCCAAGCTCTTCATCAACAGCACACTCGACGATGACGCCAGCGGCACACAGCACATGTATGATGTCGCCTCGCCGCCAAAGGAAGTCCATATCTACCCCGGCAGAGCGCATGGTGTCGGCATCTTCTCCGGCGACTACGGTTCCGACCTGATCCAGCGACTGCTCACCTTCATGAATACCTACGCGTCGGCAAAATAGTGGCTGGCGGCTGAAGCCGCGCCTAGGGGTTGCCATGCAACCGCAAAGCCCGCCTGCGCGGGCTAGAGAAAGCTGCCCAACGCCTGCCCTCCATAGCTTCTTTCAAGCGCAACGGCCACAGTCGTGTACTCATCCCGAAGTGCGCTCGCAAAATAGGCTGAATAACTCCTGACCAGCGCGAAGAGTCGCTATAATCCTTGTGTGGGTTATTGAGAAATTCGTGTGCAGGTCAGGAGCAGCGTCTTGGTACAATCATCATCCACCGCCTCGCCGGAGGACGCCACGCCGATGGTGGCCGCCGAGACGCCCGCCGCGCTCTACGCCGCCCGGCGCAACGCCTTTGTTCGCCAGCGCGATGAGTACTATCGCCAGCGGATGCAGTCCGCCAACCTGACCGTGCTACTCTTCTTCGCGCCAGCCATCTTCATCGTCTTCGCCGTTGGCACGCAGTCGGCCCTGTATCTCATTCCGGCCGCGCTAGTGTGGGTCGCCTGCGGCTACTTCTTCGTGCGCCAGGGACGGCTCGAAGCCCGCTATCGCCGCTTCAAGATGCTGGCGGAAATCAACGACGAAGGACTGCATCGGCTGGAGCGCGACTGGCCCGCGATGCCGCTGCGCGAGCCACCGGAGCCGCCCGCCCCCACGCCATCCTTCGCGGGCGATCTCGACCTGTTGGGCCGCGCCTCGCTACAACATCTGCTCAACACCGCCAGCACCCCCGCCGCGCAGCAGCGCCTGACCGGATGGCTGCTCGCCCCCGCCGCGCCCGACGAGATCCGCGAGCGACAGACCGCCGTGGCTGAGATGGCCGAGCTGGTGGACTTCCGCGACGAGCTGACGCTCTTTGGCCGCCTCTCGGGCATGTCGCCCGCTGGCTACCACAGCTTTCTGGCGTGGGCCGAACAGGAGCCATGGCTGCTGAAGCGTCCCGCGCTCATCTGGACCAGCCGGATACTGCCCGTGCTGACGGTGGGACTGGCGGTGCTGAATGTGACCGGCGTCGTGCGAGCGCCCTTCTGGCTGCTTGCCCTGGGTGCCAGCATTCTCTTCAGCATGAGCTATGGCAAGCAGATCGAGGAGCTGATCGACCAGGTCTCCGACCGCCAGGCGGTGTTTCAGCCGTATGAGGGCGTCTTCGCGCGCGTCGCCCAGCAGCCCTTCGAGACGGAGCGGCTGCGGCGCATCCAGCGCGATCTGGCGGCGGAGCAGCTCAACGCCGACGAGCAGATGCGGCGGCTGGGGCATATTCTGCAATTCGGCGATCTTCGCCTCTCGATGTTCTTCCCGATCATCCAGGCGTTTCTGCTATGGAGCTTCCATACGCTCTGGCTGCTCGAAGGCTGGCAGCGAACGGCGGGGCGGCGGGTGCGTGTCTGGCTGGAGACGCTGAGCGAGCTGGAGGCGCTCTCGGCGCTGGCGACACTGGCGGCGGATAATCCGACCTGGGCGTTCCCGGAGATCATCGAAAAGGATGGCGACGCGCCAGCCCTTAGCGCGCGCAATTTGGGACATCCGCTGCTGCCACCAGCGGTCTGTGTCGGCAACGATGTCGGCATTGGGCCGGTGGGGCGCTTCCTCTTCGTCACCGGCTCGAATATGTCGGGCAAGAGCACGCTGCTGCGCGCCATCGGCATGAATGTTGTGCTGGCGCAGGCGGGCGGCCCGGTCTGCGCGGACGAGATGCGGCTGATGCCGCTGACGCTGACGACCAGCATCCGCGTGCAGGACTCGCTGGAGTATGGCATCTCGTACTTCATGGCGGAGCTGCGGCGGCTGCGTGAGGTGGTGGAGATTGCCCACACGACGACCGAGACGACCGGGGCGGGCGAGCGCGAGCCGCTCTTCCTGCTGGACGAGATTCTGCATGGCACGAATACGAGCGAGCGCCAGATTGCCGCGCGCCAGATCATTCGCACACTGCTGCGCTACGGCGCGACCGGGGCTGTCTCCTCACACGACCTGAGCCTGACCGAGACGCCCGACCTGACTGCCACCCGCGACGCCGTCCACTTCACCGAGACGTTCACGCGCGGCGCGGATGGCCCGGCGATGTCGTTCGATTATCGG
>JAICKD010000410.1 GCA_025928125.1 Ktedonobacterales bacterium | reverse complement strand
CGCCCTGATGTCGCCGTCGGGGGATGACAGGCGCCGCCATTGATGCGCACCGTCATCCCCTATTTGTCGGTGTTTTGGCATTATGCCGAATGCAGAGCGCGCATCTCATACCGCTTGTGATGAGGTTGTTGGCGCAGACCCTCTCCCCCAGCCCCTCCCCGCGCCGGGGAGGGGAGCCAGAATGCCAGCAACGCGCCCTCTGGGTCTGGTCCCCCTCTCCCTGCAAGGGGGAGGGGTTAGGGGAGGGGGCAGTTGTCCCAGTGACAACGTCCCAGGCGAAACCAGTTTCACCCCTCCACGCTGGTGACCAGCCACGCGGGTTGCGCGAGCCAGAGCGCGGCCAACGCCAACATCGCGATGCCCACCAGCGGCCCGATCCAGCGCCCGCCCGGGATCACCCTCTCGATGGTCATTACGCCCGCCAGCGCCGCCATCCATGCCAGGCTGCCGATGCCAACACCAAACATAACCAGCATCAGCGCCCAGCAAGATCCCAGGCAGAAGAGGCCGTGACGCAGCCCCAGGCGCCAGGCGGGCGCCACGCCCGCGCGATAGTAGCGTGTGAAGAGCGAGAGCGGGCTGCGGCAGGCGGCGAGGCAGTCCTCCTTCAGCGAGGTGAACTGGAAGACGCCTGCGATGGTGAAGGTCGCCGCGCCGATCAGATAGTAGTGTTCCGCCAGCCACGGCCAGGAATCCACCGCCCGATGAATGAAGGTGTCACCCGTGAAGGCGACGAGCGCGAATGCCGTCCAGCTGGCCGCGTAGCCCGCCATGAAGGCGACGATGATGGCATACGGGCGCGACTGCTTGCGCGCGGCGTAGGTCATCATCTTCACCATCGGCATGCTGGAGGGCAGCATCATCGCCAGGGTCATCACCTGCCAGCATGCCAGAAAGACGATGGCGGCGAGCAGCCATGGTAGCCCGCTCGCTTCGATCAGCCAGTGGTGATCAATCAGGAAGCGCAGGTGCAGCATGCTGGCCAGCAGCGCCACCCCCCAGGCCAGCGCAACCACCAGCCAGGGCCAGCGAACAGGCGCTCGGCGGCCTGCTCGCGTTGGCCGACCGACGATTTTCGCCGTACTCATCGAGCGCCTCCTGTCGGGAATCTAGATCAGCTTCTTACCCGCTCACACGTTACACCCAGATATCCGAGGTGCAGTCGCCGCCGGGATAGCGCATCTCGTGCGCACGCGCCGGACCGTTTGGCTCCTTCGAGAAGTCCACGAAGAAGCGCTCGTTGACTGTCATGCCCCCATTCACCGTGTCGCAATCGACCTGTATGATGGAGGACCCAGCTCCCGCCATGTCGGGATAAAACTGGTTATCCCATGAACTCAAGAGCGAGTTGGTGACATAAAGCCGCTTGCCATCTAGGCTCAGTTGCAGCATCTGCGGGCCGCCCTGCAGCTTGTGCGCCTGCACCGTGTCACCCTTGCCTAGCAGCCCGCCCAGCCAGACTTGTCCCGTCAACTTCGGATTCGCGGGATCGCTTACGTCATACTGGCGCAGGTCGCCATGCAGCCAATCGGAAAAATAGAGGAAGCGGTCATCCATAGATAGGACCAGATCGGTAATCAGCCCTGGAACGGGTATCGGCCAGCCCTCCAGTTCAACCGAGGGTACGGCAATGATCTTATCTGCTTGCCATGCGCCGTTGACCTTGTGGCAGTGCCACATCGTGCTGGAGAGCGCCGCCCCCACGAAGGCATGCGCGCTGTCGGGATTATGGTGGAAGCGAATCTCCAGGGGAACAAGCCCCTCCTGCCCCAGGTCGATGCTCCGGGTCAGTTCGTGTTTTTCCCAATCCCAGAAGTGCAGCCGATGCCCGTATTTGTCGGCGGACACATCCTCCAGGTTGAACCCGGGCTCGTAGGTCTTGGGAGCCGCGAACTCACTGCTGATCATCACGTTGTGGCGCGGCTGATACCAGTAGTCATAGTTGTAGACCATGCCATCGGCCTTGTTCTCCCAGCGACCGGCGATGTTGAAGTCTTCATCCAGCAAGAGGAAGCCGCCAGGGCCATTTCCTTCGCCATCGCCGAGCATCGAGATCATGACATGTCCATCCGCCAGACAATGGACGGTGTGGGGCGCGCTCAAGTTCGTCTTGGCCTTGATTTCCTCTGGTTCGATGACCGTGTGCAGCCTGGGCGCGCGTTCATCGGCGGTATCTATGCTGTAGATGCGGCCAGAGCGAAAGCCGCCCGCGATCAAGTAGCGGCGCGACTTGCTTTCATCGTCATGGCAGGAGCTGCAAGCGTTCCAGCCAAAATGATGTAGTTCATCATCCATGCCAGGCAGCTGAGTGCGGTGGATGACCTGGGAGTAGGTGGGAGACGCGGGATCAACATCCACTGTCGCCAGATAATCCGGGGCCTGGATGCCGGTGCCGCCATAGAGCGCTACCGTGTACAGCGTCTTTTCGCGCTCGGCTTTCATCGCCTCTTGCGGCGAGGCATAGCCAGGACCGCAACACTCGTGGCTCTCGTCGTGTGTCATGGGTGCATCGCTCATAGTTCCTGAATCCGCCTTCCTAACCGAGCAGACGTACATGCTCGTGTGGTGTTCATAGAAACTGCGGCGCGGAAACTCCTCCTCGCTTGCGCCTTGAGGCCGGAGAGGAAGCCGCCGCTTCTCCTTTCTGTGCTATACTGTCTGTGTGCTTAGGCACTCTGGCGAGTAGACCAGAGCAACGGTTCGCACAGGGCGCTTTTCCAATCAAACATTCGGTGGGTTGCGGTACAGAAACGGTGTACCGCGTAAAATGTTTGCCGTCTCTACTCAAGGGCCGCAGTCAATCGGCCTATGGCGTCCACGGCTCTCACTGTGAGATGCAAGCCACCTGGATTCATCCGGTGGTAGTTGACGTAACTATCGAGGGACACTTGTCTGGTCGCTTGTGAGCAGGCAGCGCTCTTCCCTCTCGCCTCTCTCCTCCCTTCCGCATGGCGCAATGCCGCAAGTCCAATGCGTGGCAGCCCGGACCAGGCTAACTACAGCAACTCCGCGATACGCGCTACGCATAGGTACGCGCCTGCTACACGACAGTGGCCACGCAGAGAGACAGCCTGGCCGGGTCGTTTCCCTCGCACTCACTGGCTTCGCCGAGCAGCGGCGAAAAGCCATCCAATGACACGTGGCTGAAACGCTCAGGTGGGTTCGCCGTCCGGAGCCGACTTCAGCACGTACAGCACGTTCACGATCATCCACTTACCCCTGCTGAGCGCCAGATGCAGGTAGTCCACGTATTCATACGACTCGGCTCTGACGGATGCGATCTCTCCAGAGACATCCAGAATCGAGACATCATAGTAACGCTTGTCAACGGGAACGTCGGAGCCACCGCCTTGCTGGGTCAAATCTATCAGGAGCTGTTTGCTCACGTGGCGAACGTGCTCCTCTCCCGTGTGTGGATCGCGCAGAATCCTTCGCTTAGCTAACTCAGGATGCACGCTCCGTCGTATCCGTTCCACGTCTCCCTCATACCAGCCTTGCACGTAGTCCAGCGCTGCCTGGCGAATCGCCTCGACATCGTCTACGGGGCGTCTCTCGGCTGATTGATCAGTCATCGTGTCATCTGCCATGGTGCTCTGCTCCCTTCTGCTCCGCGTAGAGGCTGATGAGGAGATACTCAGATCAGCTCGGCGATACGCGCCGCCGCACGCGCCGCGCCATCCGTCTCGACTGCGCGATAGCGCACCGGTCGCCCAATCTCTTCGGCAATCGCCGCGGCGATCACCTCGGGCGTCACCGTCTCATAGTCCATACAGCGCCCGGCGTTATAGCGCTCCAGGCGATGGCGGACATGGAAGTTCTGCTCGAAATGGTGGCGCAGCGGGAAGTACAGGAACGGACGTTTGTTCGCCGTCAACTCCATGCAGGTGCTCAGCCCGCCCTGGACAACCGCCAGATCGCAGGCGGCGAGGTGACGATAGAGTTCATGCACATACGCCCGAATTTCCAGCCCATCGGCGCTGGGGAGCGACGCTGGCTCGATGCGCGGGCCGGTCACGACGATCATCCGCAGGTTAGGCACGCGGCGCTTTGCCTCCGGGAACGCGCCAATGACGCGGCGGAGCAGATGCTGGCCGACGCCGGAGCCGCCGACGG
>JAICKD010000158.1 GCA_025928125.1 Ktedonobacterales bacterium | reverse complement strand
CTGGCCCCAGCGTTTGCATCAAACGGAGGGTCATATCGGCATCAGCGCCGGCGTAATCCGCCGCGAGTCGTACCGGAACCTGCGCCATCGTAATCTGATTGCGGCCCTTGCCGATCAACTCATCGATCGGAGTCATTATGATGCCGAGGTTCTCGAATGCCTGCTCCTTCAGGCCGAGGCCACGTCGCCCAGGATTGAGCAGGTAAGCGGCGATCATTGTGTCGAAGCGCAAGCCCCGCACGTCGATCCCGTGGTTTGCCAGCACCAGCATATCGAATTTCGCATTGTGTCCCACCTTCCCGACCGAAGCATCGCCAAACACCGGACGCAGACGTTCAAGGACATCAGCAAGCGGAATCTGGCGCGCAGGCGGGTTCCCTTCGATGTCGGCGATATGCCCCACCGGAACGTAGTACGCCTCGCCCGAGCCGAGCGAGAACGACAGCCCGACCATCTGCGCCTGCAACTCGCTCGCGCTATCGGTTTCCAGGTCGAATGCGAAAATATCAGCATTTGCCAGCGCACGCGCCAGCACGTCGAGCGCCTCAGCGGAGTCGATCACCATCGTGTTTGTGCTGTGCGCGGAAGCGAGTGGAAGCTTTGGCGCCGATGGTCGCGCCACCGGGGGCGCAACGACTTCGCCATCTTCGGCGAGCGCCTGAAGCTCATCGGCATCAAAGAGGCTGAGTTGCGCCGTAGCATCCTGTGTGTCAGGGGAAGCAGCGGCCGGTATAGGCCGGGCGGCGACACTTGTGGCTGGGGGCTTCGTCTCGCGGGATACGGCCGTTGGCGCGCTCTCGTCGCCGAGCCGCCGTGGCAACTTGTCCGCCAGGCTGTAAAATTCGAGTTCGTACAGCAGCCGACGCGCGTCGTCGGGATCATAGTTGAGCGCGCGCGCGCCCTCCAGATCGAGCGTCACTGGGACGTCGGTCACAATCGTCGCGAGATATTTGCTGTGGAGCGCCTGCTCGCGGTTCTCTGAGAGCCGCAACTTGGTCCGGCCAGTCAAATCATCAATGTGGTCGAGAATGTTTTCGAGCGATCCATATTCCCGAATAAGCTTGCTCGCCGTTTTGGGTCCGATGTCCGGCACACCCGGTATGTTGTCCGACGTGTCGCCAACAAGCCCTTTATAGTCCACGACCTGTGCTGGCTCAACGCCAAAGCGTGCCTCGACTGCCGCGCGATCAAAGTACTCGAACTCGCCTTTGCGTGGAGAGCGCGCAAAGGTGACGCGCGTCCAGTCATCCACCAGTTGCAGCGTATCGAGGTCGCCCGTGGCGATCACCGTACGCACGCGCTTCTCCTCCGCTTGTCGTGCGAGCGTGCCGAGCAGGTCATCGGCCTCGAAGCCGTCTATTTCATAGATCGGAATGTTGAAGGCGGCCACGACATCGCGAATACGCCCAAATTGCGGGCGCATCCCTTCAGGGAGCGATGGCCGATGGGCTTTGTATGGCGCGTAGTCTTTGTGACGGAAGGTGGGTGTGGGCCGGTCGAACGTAAGCGCGAGATAGTCCGGTTTGATGATCCGCAACACATCGAGCAGCATGCGTGTGAAGCCATAGATGGCGTTCGTGGGTTCGCCCGCCGTCGTGCTCATCTCGTCTGGGAAGGCGTGAAACGACCGATGGAAAAGCGCGTGACCGTCGAGCAGCGCCAGTGTCGGCGCGGATGTTATCTCATCGCCTGGCTGGGACTGAACATCCGGCGGTGTATTGGTAGATGGTGTGTGTTGCGCACGGTCCATGGATGTATCCTTGAAGTGTGGGATGTTGATGGCGCCTCTTCTCTATTCCTGACGCGCCTGCTGAAACCGGTCAGACGTAGCAATGAGCGCTGCCCATGCTTATCATGCGTGGCGGATCGCTATCGTCAGTGTACCATTCCCAACGATCACGGATTCCACATAATCCTGCGCGGGCATTCGCGCCAGCGAGCTATTCAGGGCATCCTGCAATTCATCGCCGGTCTCGAACTGCGCCAGCCAGCCGTCCACCTGAGTGTTCTGCACCAGCAGGTTCCCATTGTCCGCGACGATATGCGTCGATATCTTGCCGGGGCTGCCCCACATGAGATAGGTCATCGTGACCTCTCCTGGCAGAAAATGGACACGAATATCCTTCATATCGCCCTGATCGTTTTGCGGGTTCCCGGCGCGCGCTTGCCGATTGAGCTCCGTGTCGGTAATCGTCCTGACAATCGGCGCGCTTCCTACTGGAATAGCGCCCACCTTGTCAACCTGCGCGGCGAGACCTGACCGTAGGCTCTGGTCCAGCGATCGATGTATGGCTGGCCGCACGACGGCTGCCCACCCGCAGGCCGTCATCACGACGAGCAGCACCGCCGCGATTGCCAGTGTGATAAGGGCGCGTCCCAGACAACTTCTGCTTTTGGCCTGCGGCTGGCTGCCAGCGACAGAGCTAAATGGAGGTGCTCCGCGCAGTGGTGTGGCGGCAACGGTTGACGTTTGTGGTGAATATTGCCGCGGATAGCCCTGAGCCGTCCATGCGGCTGTCCGGGTGTCCTGTGAAAGTGGTGGCAGTGGCGGGGGAGGGGAGACCGCGCCTGACGAAGCAGACGAAGCAATCGTAGGTGTATGGTCGGGCGCTGCTCCAAATGACGAGCCTGAGTGGAAGAGCGGCTGGCCGCATCCCCCGCACATCCGATCACCTACATCGTTCTGCCAACCACACTGCGCACAGCGCACTTTTCCCGGCTGCATCGGCGACACATCCTCTCACCAAAAGAAAGATTTCTGCTCGCTAGAGGATATCCCTCCAACGAGCAGTTGTCTATGCTTATAGCCTGAGAATTCTCTGAGTGTTTGTCTCCTCAGCGGAGCAACTGACGCGCGCGTCTGAGCCCGCGCAGCATAACGCTCGGCGCGGACCGTACACGGCGGACGATGACCGGAGTGATCGAGCCGCGAATCTCTTCGTACAGGCGCGGAGCCTGGTCGAGCGAGTCCAAATCAATCTCACCGCTCCACCGTTCGCGGCTGTAGAGGTCGGTCAACTCGTGGATGTTCGCCTGTTGGTCTGGGAGAACCACCGCCAACTGTTCGGCGTACTCCTTCGGCGTCTGGGCGCGTGAGGGAGGCGCCCCAGCCCAGCTCCCCAGCCGCGCGACCCGTGCCAGAGCGCCCGCCGCCGGAGCCAGCCCACGGAACTTGACCCGCCACCAGAAGAGGAAGCCGATGATCGCCAACAGGATGAGCAGGATGACCACGCTCATGCCCAGCCCAACACGCACCACCGCCGAATTCTGCGGGGCATTCTGGCCATTGTTGCCAAAGTTTGGATCAGTGAAGTGGCCGCCCGCAGTGCCGCCTGGAGGAGTCGCTACCGTCCCTGTGCCATTGGCGCCGGGCGTCGTACCTGGCGCGATGTCCTGCGAGCGGAAGAACTTGTTGAACGAGGCAGTTGGCTCGAAGTTGATCCACCCGTATTTCCCAAAGTAGATTTGCGTCCACATGTGCGCCTGCGTTCCGCGCACGACAAAGTTGCCGTGGTCCTGGTCATACGTCCCATTGGTGAAGCCAAGGGCGACGCGGGTCGGCATTCCCAGCGAACGCGCCATCATCGCCATCGCAGAGGCGAAGAAGGTGCAGAACCCCTTCTTGGTCTGCAAGAACCAGGCGATAGCGTCCTGATCGGCAGGCGGGTCAGGGTTGGTGGTGCTGTAGGTAAAGCCTGCGCGCAGGTAGTTCTCCAGATGCTCGGCCGCATCGTACATGGAGTTCGTGCCTTTGGTAGCCTGTAACGCAACCTGCTTGACATACGGGTCGATATGATCGCTCGACGGCAGATAGAGGAGCAGCACGTCAGAGGGATAGACGGCAGTGTCAGGATTACTCGAATCAGGATACGGCACCTGTGAGAGCTGGTTGGCCGTCGCCGTGGAGACATAGCCTTCCGCGACATACTGATCACCAGCTTGCAAGGGGCTGTCTGCCTGCCAGATAGTGCCTTGTTGCGTGGATTCACCGCGGGTCGTGTAGGTGGTCTTTACGCTGAAACGGGCCGCCTCAGCGCCAGGGGCGAACAGATAGCTCTCCCCACCCTGTGGAACGTTGTCGAAGGTGATCGCATAAGTGTCTATCTTTGTATCCGCCGAGGAGGCGGGCATGAGCTGATTCGCGCGCGCGCTTCGCTGCTGCCCAATCGTTGAGGACCAACTGGCGACTCCGTCATAGGAGTCATAGGTTTCCGTGATGAGATATTGCGAACCGTCATCCGCGGGATGGGGCAACTGGTAGTGCAATATCTTCGTGTTGGGCAGATTCACCGTTCCGCGCAGGCGAAGCGAGCTATCGAAGAAATTGATGCCCCCAGGTCCGGGGCCTGTTCCCACGACACCCGCGAAGATCTGCGCAAACTTTGTTTGCAGTGAGGTAAGCGGATTCTTCGGTGAGGCAGCCCACTCTTGGATTTGGGCGTTCGCCTGGCCAACAGGTAAGAGATACGCGACCAACAACACCGCCACGGCAAAGATAGCCCCCGCCTGCATAAAGTCCCAGCCAAGGTCGGGCGAGAAGCGAAGGCCGCGCGCCTTCCACTGGCGGATATTTTCGGCCAGCGTAAATCGCACGAGCAGCAGCAGTGCGACCAGCAGGAAGAGCAACAGAAAGATGAGTTTGTCGGCCGTGGCCCAGTTGAGGTTGATGAGCAGCACCACGCCGTTCGCCAGCACTGCCAGCCATGGCCGACGGGTACGGAGCACTAGCCAGACGGTGATATAGGCGAGCAGAAACGTCAGAATTCCCAGGAAGAGCAGGAAGACCGTGTTGTCGCTGCTCTGGCCCCCACTCACAATCGCGCGCTGGAACCAGTTACTTGTATGCTGGAGAAGCAAGAGACGATTGCCGTTGAGGACGGCATCGGCGGTCTGGAGGAACGCGAACACAATGCCCAGACAGACGGCAACAGTATGGACTAGCACGCCGGGCAAACGCCCCTGTTGCACAGAGAGATAGCCCAACAGCAGCCCGAGGCTGGTCGTCGCGGTCAGGATGTGCATGCCAGGCGCCCAGGGCGGCGTGACACTCTCGATACTGAAGACGGTGATGTAGACCGAGAGCGCCAGCAGAATGAGCGTAAACCAACCATCCTCCGGGAGGAGTCGCAGCCAGGGCGCACGTGGCGCGAGCGGTCGGCGCACATTCGGCGTGTTCTGTGCGCTCGGTGTATTCTCGGCGTTCTGCGGCGAGGCTGTTTGCGTAGTGGTCTCCATAGCAATCGCTCCGTTTCGCGGAGAACTGTGGGAACGAGTAGATATTAGCGCGGACCCTGCTCCAGGACATGCACCAGCGGATCACCGCGCTGCACCGGAATCACTGGCACCCCCGCCGCAACCAGCATGTCGCGCGTGCGGGCATTGCCGCCAAGTCGCTCATCGAACGACTGAGGATCCATCAGGATGACCAGGGGTCGCACACCGCGCCGCTGTAAGTGATGTAATGCCTGCGGCCAGTCCAGTTCGGTCGAAGGCGTGACAACAACCAAAACCGTGTTGCGCGCCAGGCGCGTCTCCTGCACGGCAAGCGCCTCAGCCAGCGAGACTCGCCGGGTGGCGTGCGCAATCGCGAGCAATTCGAGCACACGATCAAGCTGACGCTCGCCGCGATCCAGGGCCAGTCCAGACTCCGCTGTGCCGTTGACCTGCAAGCCGACGGATAGCTCCTGATGGCGCAGAAGGTATGCCGAAATGCTGGCGGCTATCGTCACACCATACTCTTCGGTCGAGCTATCGCCTTCGCCCGCCTGGGCTTCGCGGTCGAGGTCGAGCAAGACGACGACATCAATGGTAGGATCGAGGTCGAACTCTTTCACCATAAACTGGCTGAGTCTGGCAGTGCTTGGCCAGTGAATACGTGTGAGCGCATCGCCAGGCACATAATTGCGCACCGTCACGACATTGGTCGTCGTCTGCTGCGACCGCTGCGCCCCGCGCCCGCGTCCCGGCATCAGCCCAGGCACGAGCTCGAAATGCGACAATGGCAGCGTCGGCGGCAAGACCAGCAGTTGGTGCTCTGGGGCAAGCACCAACTCGCGCCGGAACAATCCCAGCGGATCGCCCGTGGTGGCAGTCACCGGGCCGAGCGTAAAGCGCCCGCGACGGCGGCAGACTGTCTTGGCTCGCCACGCGATCCGCTGGTGCGGGCCAACGCTCGACACATAGCCCGCGTGATGGCCGGGGAGGGTCGAGCCATCGGAGACCTGTATCCAGAGCTTCGGGATCACCGAGTGGTTTTCGAGCGTGAGGCTCTCCTCAACGCGCTCGCCCACCTGCGCCCGCCCGCCCAGCGCGGACCGCGCGAACGTGATGCCGCGCACGCTCAGCGCCAGCCAGACGACCGAGAGCACCAGCGCGCTCAATAGCGCATAGGTCAGCACCCAGAACGGCTGCCATCCTATACCGACCCCGAGGACGAAGGTCACCGCGATCAAGAGAATCAGTTGCCAGGGGCGCATATGCCCATGCCTTCCTAAGTCACCGGCGCTTATCGGCGGCCGTTGAGCGATCCAGGGCCGCCTGGCACTGGCACCAGCCCGAGCACTTCATCGAGTACGGCAACTGGGGTGACGCCGCGTACACGCGCCGCAGGGGCGATAATGAGGCGGTGGCTGAGCGCGGGCTTGACGAGCGCCTTGACATCGTCGGGCGTCACATAATCGCGCCCTTTCAATGCGGCATATGCCTGAGAGCCTCGGAAGAGCGCCAGCGATCCGCGCGGGCTGGAGCCGAGATACACCTGCTGATGCTGCCGGGTGGCGGTCACCAGCGAGACGATATACTCGCGAATCTCCTGATCGACCCGCACCTCCCGTATCTGCCGCTGCATCGCGGTCAACTCATCGGCACTCAGGATCTGGCCAAGCGAGTCAATCGGATGGACGCGCTGCTGGCGGTCGAGGATGGTCACCTCATCGGCAGGCGCCGGATATCCCAGGCTGATGTTGAGCATGAAGCGGTCGAGCTGTGCCTCTGGCAGCGGGAAGGTTCCCTCATATTCGATGGGGTTCTGGGTCGCCATAACCAGGAAGGGGTCGGGCAGCATATGCGTCTCGCCATCGACGGTAATCTGGCCCTCTTCCATCGCCTCGAGCAGCGCCGACTGCGTCTTGGGCGTTGCGCGGTTGATCTCGTCGGCGAGGACAAATTGGCTCATGAT
>JAICKD010000330.1 GCA_025928125.1 Ktedonobacterales bacterium | reverse complement strand
TGCCGCGCCCGAAGATCGCACCATCGATGCGCAAAAGTTCCTCTCCGCCGTGGCGAAGACGGGCCAGCGCTTCGGCATGCGCCACGTGGCGGATGTGCTGCGCGGCGCGAACACGCAGCGCATTCTCTCGAACAACCACCACCAGCTCTCTGTCTACGGCATCGGGCGCGACTACCCGGCGACTGAATGGCAGCGCCTTGGCCGCGCGCTGGTCCAGCAGGGGCTGGTAGATAGCTGGAGCGGCGAGGAGGGCGCATATCCCACGCTCCGGCTTAATCCCGCCTCGTGGGAGGTGCTGCGCGGTCAGCGCCGCTTCGAGCTTGCGCCAATGCCAACCACTGGACGTGATAGCCGCTCGGGCCGAGGCGCGCCCGAAGAGGCACTGGACCCGGAACGCCAGGAGCTTTTTGCCGAGTTGCGCGCGCTGCGCCGCGAGATCGCCGAAGAAGAAGACCATCCCGCATTCATGGTCTTTTCCGATGCGAACCTGCGAGCGATGGCGCTGGCCTGCCCGCGCACGCTGGATGCCTTCGCGCGCGTGTCTGGCGTCGGCAGCCGCAAGCTGAACGCCTACGGCGGGCGCTTCGTCCGCGCCATCGACCGCTTCTGCGATGCCCACGGCCTCTCCGCCGCGCCGCCCGTCGCTCGACCTACATGGGAACGCGAGCGCCGCCAGGAAACGGCACAAGCCAAAACATCTACTATGCAGGAGACGCTGCGCCTCTACCGCGCCGGGATGGATATCGAGCAGATGGCCACTGCGCGCCAACTGACGCAAGATGCCATCGTCACTCATCTTCGCAAGCTGATCGAGGCGGGCGAACCTATTGACGTGGCCGTCTTCGTACCCGACGATCACTATCGCTGCATCGTCGACGCCTTTGCCGAGGTCGGGTTCGCCGCGCTCAGCCCGGTGAAGGAGATCGTCGGCGACGATATCAGCTATGCGGAGCTTCGCCTCGTACGCGCCGCGCTCCAGCGCGACAGACAGTGATGACGCTGAACCCAGATTGATTACAAGCCATCTCATAAAGGGATGGTAGGCTACATGCTCACCTTGCCATTGTTTTTGGAACTGCCCAGGTATCTATTTGGTATACTGGACCGCAGAAGATTGGCTAAAAACTCGGGGGGAAGCGTATGAAAGTTACCGGTATAGGCGGTGTGTTTTTTCGGGCCAAAGATCCTGAGACACTCGCAGAGTGGTATGAGGAACAGCTCGGCATTGACGGTATGCAATGGGTTCAGCAACCCGGTCCGACCGCCTTCGTGCCGTTTCCTGCCGACACCGAGTATTTTGGCAGTGCGTCACAGAACTTTATGCTAAACTTTCGTGTCGATGACTTGGACAGTATGTTACATCAACTTCGAGCGAACCATGTAATGATTGTCAAAGAGGTCGAAGAGCAAGCTGGCGTAGGTCGTTTTGCGTCAATTGAAGATCCCGAAGGGAATCGGATAGAACTCTGGGAGCCTCAGCCTGACTAACAGCCTCCCATCGTCCAGGGATGGGAGGCTGCATCCTCATTCTGCTGTCCATCGTGCTGATGATCTTCTTCCCCGGACTCGCCAGCTCTGGCTGCCATCCAGCTAGCTGCCGCTTGCTGCCATAGCTGAGCGAGTCGCAGGTAGGGATAAGAGATTGGCTCAGTCAGGCGATGCGCCGCCGCACCCACCAGATCGCCAGGGCCAGCAGCCCAACCGCCAGCGCCAGCACGATACCCGCCTCGATCCCCTGGAACGGCCAGAAGCGGTCGGCGGGCTGGTAGGTCGTGAAGGCGAGCCAGCCGTGGTTGTGGATGCACTGAAACAGGTCTATCTTCGTACCGCCGACCTGCGGATCGCAGGTCTGGAAGACCGTCGAATCGGTCAGCTGGTGGCCCGCGCTATCCATCCATCCCTCACCCAGATTCCATGCGCCATGCAGCGGCGTCTGTGTGGTCGTCGGCGCGAGCACCGCCAGGACATCCTGCGTATAGGTCAGCGGCGGCAGAAAATGCGCCCGCAGCAGAAACTCCATCGGGAGCCGCACCGCCAGAAATCCAATCAGCGCCACCGCGACCGCCGGGACCACCCGCCGGATCAGCACGCCCGCCGCGATGCCCAGCGCCAGCGCGAACGCGCTATACGCAAGCGGGACGATGCCCTCGAAGTCGTACATCAGCGGCGGCATATGCCCGTCGAGTTGGCTCCATGTGGCGGCATGCCACCACGACATCATCGCGGTCATGATCCCCGTAGCCGCCAGTGTCACGGCAAAGAGGATCGCCAGCTTGATCGCCAACCAGCGCCCTGCCGAGATACTCTGCGTCCAGACGAGGCGATGCGTGCCATGCTCCAGCTCGCGCGCCACCAGCGGCGCGCCGACCAGCATCCCCAGGATCGCGGGCAGCAGACTCAGCCAGGCTGACGCCTCGATGAACGCGCCATACTGATCGCGAAAGGCGCCGATGATATTGCCGCAGTTCGGATGGGTCGGGTGCGCCAGGCAGTCGGCAACGCCGAGTTGCTGAAACGCATCGGCCATCTGTTGGCCGGTTATGATAAAAATCACGCCGAGAATCGCTACGACCACGGCAATTGTCACAATCGCGGCGCGGTGTTGCCGCCAGGTCAGCCAGATCACTGAGACACCTCCAACTCCGCCGCGTCGGCTTCTCGCACGGCTGTCGCGCCATCCGATTGTCCGAGATAGGCCAGCACAATCTCTTCGAGGCTCACATCTGCCACCTCCCAGTTCGGGTCGGTTAGCGGACTATCGGCGCGCACGAGCAGCTGCGTCTGTCGCGGCGTAGAGTACTCTTCGACGATGGCGGCAACTCCCGCGATAGCCCCCGGCGCGCGGCGGGATGCCGTCAGCCGCTTGTGTGTCCGCACGATCTCGCTGATGTCGCCGACGAGTTGCACTCGCGCCGCCGAGAGAATGATGAGGTAGTCGCAGACCCGCTCCAGGTCGGCGATGATGTGCGAGGAGAGCAGCACGGTCACACGGCCCTCCTCGCCAATCTCTGAGAGCGCCCGCAAGAAGTCGCGCCGCGCCAGCGGATCGAGGCTGGCGACCGGCTCATCCAGCAGCAGCAAATCGGGCTGCTTGGCCAGGGCGAGTGTCAGCGCCAGCTGCGCCTGTTGCCCGCCGGAGAGCTTGCCCACCGGGCGGTTCAGCGGGACGCCGAGCCGTTGCAGCCGAGTCTTGGCCAGCGCATCGTCCCAGTGAAGATTGAGCTTGCGTCCCAGTGTCAGCGTCTCAGCCACACTGAAGGTGCGGTAGAGCGGATGGTCCTGGGCGACGAAACCGACGCGCGGGCGAGCGCTCTGTGGCGGCGCGCCAAACACCCGCACGCTGCCGGTCGTCGGGCTGAGCAGTCCCACCGCCAGGTGCAGCAGCGTCGTCTTGCCCGCGCCATTCGGGCCGACGAGCGCCGCCACCCGTCCGGCGGGAAGCTGGAACGAGCAGTCGCGTAGCGCCCAGGTGCGCCCGTAGCGCCTCCCGAGGTCGTCCGCTTCCAGTGCGTGAATTGTGTCTGTCATTCGGGCAATTCTCCTTCTCCGCAGGGTATTCAAGCCTGCGAAGGCTACTGTAACCGCCCAAAATGACCACCACATGACACTGCCTGTCATCTTGCTGTCATCAACGTGTGCCATACTGAGGCAAAAAGCTCGCTCCGATGGCGAGGTATGCTGTAAAACACCATCGCGGCATGAATGCCGCGGCTAATCCTGTTTGTTTGGTATTCCTGACAGGGAAGCGAGGCGCCGCACGTGGGTATCTGGGCAACTTGTAGAGGAGGCCGGTTTCATGGGTGATCTGCGCTTTGGGTGGCACATGCCGTCCTGCCCAGTCGATGGCGGCAGCGCGGCCGACTTTCTCGATCAGCTGCGGCAGGCGTTGGCGCATCTTCAGCCGCACTTTGACTCCGTGTGGGTCGATGACCATGTCGCCCCTGGCTCATCCTGGCTGCCCAATGACACACCCTATCTGGAATGTTTGACGACTATTGCCTATCTGGCCCCGTTGTACCCAGATCTTCAGTTTGGTACCAGCGTCTTATGCCAGTCGTATCGCAACCCGGCCTTGATGGCGAAGATGGTCGCCAACCTCCAGTGGCTAACCGGCGGTCGTTTCCTCTTTGGGATCGGGGCAGGCTGGATGCAAGAGGAATATCAGGCCTACGGCTTCGACTTTCCGGCGGCCTCCGCGCGTGTCGACCAGATGGAAGAAGCCATCCAGATCGTCAAGCTGCTATGGACGCAGTCACCCACCAGTTTCGCGGGCAAATACTACCAGATCGACAACGCCTATTGCGCGCCGCGACCTGACCCCATGCCTCCCATTTTGATCGGCGGCGGGGGCGAGCAGAAGACGTTGCGCGTCGTTGCCCGCTATGCCGATTGGTGGAACCTGCCCGGTGGCACACTGGAAAACTACGCCCACAAACTTGAGGTGTTGCGCCAGCATTGTCAGGCGGTCGGACGCAATTTTGATGACATCGTCAAAACGTGGTCCCCAGAGGCCATCGCCATCGCCACAACGGAAGAGGCCGCCCAACATATCGCGGCGACCTCGCCCTACCAGAAGGATGTGATTATTGGCACGCCGCGCCAGGTTGCGGAGCAGCTCAAGCCCTTCGTGGATCTCGGCGTGGAGCGGCTCATCATCCGCATCATTGATTTTCCGGCGATGGACGGGCTGAACCTGTTCATCCAGGAAGTCATGCCGTTGCTGCGCCAATAAAACGCCGAGATTTGCGTCTGGTTCTGGTTCCCCTCTCCCTTTAGGGGGAGGGGTTAGGGGAGGGGGCCGTCCGCCAGGGAAGAACCCCACCCGGCCTTCGGCCACCCTCCCCTGCGAAGGGAGGGACTAGGTGAGCATCCTGCCAGTCGGCAATGTATACGCTCCCCGTTCCTCCTAGGAGAGGGGTCGGGGGTGA
>JAICKD010000078.1 GCA_025928125.1 Ktedonobacterales bacterium | reverse complement strand
CGCAGAACTGGCAATAGCTGGCTCCCGCAGGTGACACGCGCCCGCAGTTCAAACAGCGGAGCATCTTCGTACTCATAGTCCCTCCCTCCCTAATATCTATTGTAAGCGGCTGCTTTCTTCCGTGAAATACGCAATTTGGCATTGTTTCTGCACTCTATCTTCTCAGCCATGTCCAGTATGGCCGAAGAGCGCGCCAGATCCCACGGAGCAGTCGCAGCTTTATCCGTAGAGCGGGGCGTAGAATCGCGGGGCGGGAGCAAATTGGATACTGTATATTGTATGTGGTTTTCGATTTGGCTCGAAGCGCGCCCAAAAAGGTAGCCAAAGCGTCTATACTTCAAGAGAGAGCAAAGCTGAACAGCAACGGCGCACAATACTTACGAACAGGCGCATAGAGGAGACGACTATGAGCGATACAGTAACGGATAACGTGGTCCCAGCGGGCCAAACAGATCAGACGCTTGCGGCGACCGCCACCATGCGGGACGCTAAGGACGAGACGCTGGATATCGCCGGTGTCGGCGGTGAGTCACCAGCAGCGGTTGGCTCGGCGGAAGGCGAGACGGCGCGTGAGGTGGCGGCGGGCCACTTTGCGCGGCTAATGTACACGCCAATCAGCACATGGAGCCGCTACGTCTTTCACGAGAACGATCCCCATCCATTCGGTTCGGCCCGGCGGACAGGGCTGCGAGGCTAGAGGCATGCGATCACAGAACTATGGCCAGCACGCGGTGCTGGTCTTCGAGTCGGGCGAGCCGGTGATGGCGACGTTGAAGCGCTGGCTCGCCGAATACACCATCAGTGGCGGCGCATTCACCGCGATTGGCGGGCTACGGCAGGTCACGCTCAAGTACTTCAACACTACAACGCGCGTCTACGAGGAGCGCGAGATCAACGAGCAACTCGAAGTGCTGCACCTCACCGGCAACGCGGGGCTGCTGAATGGTGAGCCATTCGTCCATGCCCACATCACTCTCGGCACACGCGACTATCAGACGTACGGCGGCCACTTTGGCGATGGCATCGTCTCGCCGGTGCTCGAGCTGGCGCTGACGCGCGTCGGGGGTGTGCTAACCCGTCGCGAGAACGCCGAAAGCGGCCTCACCGAGCTGTATCCTGAACCGCCTCGCTTTGTCTGAGTCGCGCTGTGGTATGGGGTACAATTTCCCCCATGACGTTGAAGACCGTATGGCTGCGTAGCATTCTCCTCGGCACCGCCCTGCTCGACGAGTTGACATTTGGCTTTCTGGTGGTTGGGCTGCCACTGGCGCGCGACGCCTTTGGCATGACATACGAACAGGTGGGGCTGCTTTTCACCGTCGGCGCGCTTTCGGCGCTCATCATCGAGCCAGGTATCAACCTCACCAGCGACCGCGTCTCGAAGCGCGTACCCATCCTCGGCGGGATGTTCGCGCTGGTGTGTGCGTTCGCGCTGGCGGGGCTGACGCGCAACTATGCGCTATTATTGTTGGCGGTGGCGCTGGCCGATCCGGCGATTGGCGCGGCGGTTGGGCTGGCCCAGGCGGCGCTGGTCGAGCAGCAGCCCGCGATTGCCACACGTACTCTGGCCCGGTGGACGCTGCTCTCGAGCGTCGGCGATCTCCTCTCGCCGCTGGTGGTCGCCGCGACGGCAGCCCTGGGCGGCGGGTGGACGGCGCTCAGCCTTGTCGGCGCATCGCTCTGGCTGGCCGCGGGATGCCTGACGCTGCCCCTGCGATTTCCCCGGCCCGCGTTCGCGTCGCCTGTGGACGATGATGAGTCCGACGGCTCCTTCTGGGCCACCCTCTGGCCGAGCGTCCACGCCGCGCTTCAAGACCGGACTTTGCTCCGCTGGATGGGCGTCCTGGTCATGGCGACGATGGTGGACGAGATCTTCCTCGGCTTTACGGGATTGCTCTTGCGCGACCGGCTGCATGCGACGATAGCCAGCGTCAGCCTGATTCTGGCGCTCGGCATGGTCGGCGGAATGGTTGGCCTGCTTACGCTGGAGCGGCTGTTGGGGCGCAGTCACGAGCAGCAACAGGTAGGTGTCCGTCTGCTACCCTGGCTGGCGCTGATGACGCTCGCGGGTATCGTCACGTTGCTGCTGGCGCAGGCGCTCTGGCTGGCGGCGGCGGCGCTGTTCGTGATTGGCCTGGGCGCGACGAGCTGGTATCCCGTGGCGCGGGCGGCCACCTATGACCGGCTGCCGGGACGCGCCGGGCTGGCGCGCGCGATCACCGGGCTGGTCATGCCGCTCGAGCTGATGCTGCCCGCGCTCGTTGGCGTGCTGGCCGAACGCTTCAGTCTCGTCGCTGCCCTGGGATTTCTGGGGCTGGCGCCGATTGGCGTGCTGCTCCTCGCGCCGCGTGTCCGCGCGAAGGCCGCCACCGTTTCACGTGAAACAACGTCGTGAGCCGCGATTCAGGACGGCGACTCAGCTACAACAGACGCGGCAAGCGGAAGACGGACGGTGACGCTCGTCCCGGTACCCTGCTCGCTCGCGACGGACACATCGCCACCATGCAACGTCACAATCTCATGCACGATGAAGAGGCCAATACCAAGACCGCTAATGTGCTCGGACCGGACCGCGGGCGCCCGGTAGAACCGCTCGAACAGATGCGGTAGCGCCTCCGCGACGATTCCCAGGCCATGGTCGGTGACGGCAACCGAGGCCCAATTGTCCGTACGCGCCACCTCCACCTGGATGGGGCCACCGTCGGGACTGTACTTAATGGCGTTCTGCAGCAGGTTGAACATCACCTGTTCCAGACGCAGAGCGTCGCCATAGACGCACACATCCAGCGGCGGACCGGTGGGAACCACCAGTTCGATGGGATGCGCCTGTGTCATCGTGCGCACCTCATCGACGACGGTCTGGACCAGCGCGACGAGGTCTATTGGATCATGCGCGATCTTCAGGTGTCCCCGCTCGATGCGGGAGACATCCAGCATGGCGGCGATGAGCGCCTGAATGCGCGTGAGTTGCCGCTGGATGGCTGCGAAGCTCCGGCGCACTTGCGTATCCTGCTTCGTTCTGGAGAGGAGGACGCGTTCGAGAAGCTGAGCGTTGCCCAGAAGGACGGCGACGGGCGTGCGTAACTCGTGGGAGGCAATCGAGAGGAAGTCGTCGCGTAACGCGACCGCCGCCTCGGCTGTCGCGCGCGCGGACTGCTCCTCGCGCAGGTGCCGCTCGCGCGCGACGAAGGCACGCCACACCAGCACAAAGAGCGCCGCCAAAAGAGCCACGTCGGCGGTGGTAGCAACGAGCATGGTCACCTGCGCCTCACGGACGCTGCTGCCAGCCGCGCGTAGCCGACCGTCGAGCAGCCGGTCCTCTATCGCGTCCATCTCCGCCAGCAGCCCACGGATAGACTCCATCGCGCGCTGGACCTTGTCAGCGCGCATCGCGGCGATGGCCTCGTCGGTCCGCTGGCCAGCCCGCAATTCAACTGCTCGTTGCCATTCATCCAAGAGCGGCGCGATCATTGGCGTGAGCGCGGCGACCCGGCGCTGCTGCCCGTCATCGCCCGCGGTCAGCGCATTGAGCCGGGTGAGTTCGTCCGCGAGGGTGTTGCGCGCCATGGCATACGGCGTCAGGTAGGTCGTATCGCCCGTCAGCAGGTAGGCGCGCATGGCGCTCTCGGCATCGAGCAGGCGTGTCTCGACCAGATGGACCTGTGACAAAACAGCATGCGAGTGCGAGACGGCGCCCTCGCTGGTGACGAGGGTATTCAGGCTGTAGAGCGCGAGAGCGCCATTGGCAATGATGGCGAAGAGGAGCAGCGCAAAGACACCTATCAGCCAGCGCCCGCGATACAACCGGAGAGGAAGCGCCTGCTTCCCAGTGACGCGCGCCAGGCTGGCGCTTAGCGTTGCGCGCAACCCATGCAAGGCGTCCCGCATACGAGTCATCCCCCCGCCTCCCGCTACGGCGCTGATGGACCTGGCGAACCTGGCGAACCTGGCGGAGTCGCCAGGCGGACAATCGCGCGCTCGACCTCATCCAGAATCACCGCAATCTGGAACGGCTTCTGGATCACCGCGATCGCGGCGTCCGCGAGCAGTTGATGGAGCGCGGGCGAGAATGACGGGAGATTCGCGGTGACGAAGATGAAGGCGTGACGATGCGCAAGTTGCGGGTCCGCCATGACAGCCTGAAGCAGCTCCTCGCCATTCATGCGCGGCATCTTGTAGTCCAGCAACACAATCAGCGGGCGTGGACTGGCACGCAGTTGGTCGAGGCCAAACATCCCATCGGCGGCATCACTGACCGTATACCCTTCAAATTGCAGCAGGTCTCGGAGCATCTTCCGTATGTCGGGTTCGTCATCCACGACGAGAATGTGCCAGTCAGATGCTTTCGTGGATGACGCACCCATGTCTGGGGATGGAGCGCCAGAAAGATCGGGGTCGCCGTTGCTGGCAGGCGCAGGGGATACCGAGCGGTCGATGATCACTTCGGATTGCATCGCGTCGGTGACGGCGGGTGTGATACTCATCAGCGGACTTGCCATGACGAGGCCTCTTGCCGTGCCAATCTGGCCATAGAATCGAGTTTCACGCTCTGTCATGCGATGCGCCACAAAAACGCTCATGCCTGAGCAGTGGCGCCAATGGTCGCAACTATGGAGAGTCTAGCACGGCGCCAGAAGACATAACATCGGCAATAGTACCGGATTTCAGGCTGATTGAGACGCCAGGCGATGCGACGCGCGTGGACATCTGGAACGAAGGCAATCTCTCGGCCTGTGGCCAGGTCTGAACGCTCCATCGGGTAAGGCGGAAACACCCCTCACAAACTCGCCTCCGGGGTTAGGACTTGTGCGGCTAAACGGGTTACGCTGGTGGCGAAGATTCACATACCATGCGCATGCGCTGTCGCCGCCTTGGCGCCTCACTGCACGTCATACGCCATCACAAGGCCGAAGAGTGGGAAGACGCCACAGGTGATTGGGCATTCGCACTCGATGGAGAGGGAGAAGACGTTTCATGACAACGATAGTCACTGCGCGCCCTGATGAGGCTGAAACGTATACCTGGGACCGGAGCCTGACCTCGAAGACGGCGAGCTATGCCGCTGGGAAAGCGCTCCGCACACGAACCCCTCGCACTAGCCATGCTGAATGGACGCCCGATGCGAAACGTCCCGACCCCATCAGCCTGCTGGAGGAAGAGAATAAGTCGCGGTTGAAGCCGCTGGTGCCTATCCGATTTGGGCGGATGGCGTTATCACCGTTTGCGTTCTATCGAGGCGCCGCCAACATTATGGCGAATGATCTGGCGACCACTCCCACCTCAGGTATCATGGCGCACCTCTGCGGTGATGCGCATATCAGCAACTTCGGCGCATACGCCGCCCCAGATCGCCGATTGGTCTTCGACGTGAATGACTTCGATGAGACCCACGTCGGACCCTGGGAATGGGACCTCAAGCGGCTAGCCGTCAGCGTTGTCCTGGTCGGCCGCCAGAACGGCTACAGTAGCGCGATACGCAGGCAGGCCGTGCTCAGCTGCGTGCGCAACTATCGCGAAGGCATGCAGCGGTTCGCGCGGATGACACACCTTCAGGTCTGGTATGCCCGCGTCGAGATGGAGACGCTCCTCACGGCAGTGCGTAACGCCAATGTACGCGGCCACACGGAGGCGCGCATCGAGCGGCGCGTGAAACGAGCGGCAACTATAGCAACGAAGCATACGAATCTAGACACCTTTCCGAAGCTGGCCGAAGAAGTCGGTAACCAGTACCGTATCAAGGATGAGCCGCCACTCATCTCACATTTCGACCCGTTGGACCCCAACCTTGAGAGCCTGGACGCGGACCAATGGCATACGTTTGTCCGAGAGTACCTGGCGTCCCTGCCCGATGAGTTACGCATGCTGGTCAACCGCTATCGCGTCGTTGACCTCGCCCAGAAGGTCGTCGGGGTGGGGAGCGTCGGCACACGCTGTGCCGTCGTGCTGGCGCTAGGCGGAGCGGAGGGCGACGATCCACTGTTCATTCAGATCAAGGAGGCGTCTGCCTCGGTCCTCGAGCCGTACCTGGGTCCAAGTCCGTATCCGAACCACGGTCAGCGGGTAGTGGTGGGTCAGCGTCTGATGCAGGCGGCCAGCGACATTCTGCTGGGCTGGTCGACGATGGATGGGCGAGACTACTATTCGCGGCAACTGCGCGATATGAAATTCTCAGCGGAGATCGAGACGATGCACCCGAAGATGTATGTCCTCTACGTTGGGCTTTGCGGAGCGACCCTGGCGCGGGCGCACGCGCGGACGAGTGATCCGGCAAAGATCAGCGGCTACCTGGGGCGTCGTGACATCTTCGACCAGGCCATCGCCACATTCGCAGAGGCCTACGCGGACCAGACCGAGCGCGATCACGCGCGTCTTCTCGCGGCCATCCAGGAAGGGCATGTCAAAGCGCAGACTGGCGTGTAACCTCCATTTGGGCATCGGCCCTCAGCCTTCAGCCCTCGCCCTATGGCCTCCGACCCGCTGGCGCACTGCGGGCCGTATTCCCTTGCAGCCAGCGTTTCACGTGAAACGCTCCGCGACATTGCCCACCTGCAAAGCACCCTAAGAACTTGCTCTTACCCAACCCCATCCGTTACAATGACGCGCGAAGGCGGCGCGTACTCTGAGCCTCCCGCCCGCTCCCGGAAGGACGAACTTTCTCCAATGATGCAAGACTGGCTAGAGCGTCTGCGCGCCTTCTGGAGCGCGAGCCGCCGCAATCAAATAACTCTTCTCGTATCAGCTGTCGTGCTTGTTGCGTTGATTGTGGGCAGCGTCTCGCTCCTCGCGAACCGTGGCGGCGCATCAGCCAACGCGACTGCTCAGGCGACTGCGACACCCCGGCAGACCGCCACGCCCGCTGGCCCCACACCAACCACTGGCCCAACGGCTACACCACTTCCGACGAAACCTGTCAATCTAGCTACTGTCGGCGGCACTGAGGCAGGCTTCACCGCCGTCTATGGCAAGCCAACGGGTACAGGCGTTGATAGCGGCAACAACCTGCCTACCGTGGACTACAAAGGGGGCGGGCCAATCGGCGGTATTACCATTGAGATGGACAGCACGAAGAGCTATGTAGTGGGCGTAGTCATCACTCCACCGCAAAACGCACCGTTCGACGCGACGAACCTTCAGGTGATTACGCCACACTTTGCGCCGCCCGACGCGACCTACGACTCCGCTGCGCCAATCACCAATGGCTCCAACGAGGAAGTGGGTATCTTCCAGCTTGGCCATAGCAGAGTGCTGGGCAGCACGATCCCTGAGAGCGCCTTTACCGACTCTCAGGGTCAGCCAGTGATCGCCGGAACGTTCTGCGTCCAAATCTACTATATCGAGGGGGCTAGCGGAAAACTGGCCTATGCCATCACGCTGCGCCTGGGGAATCAGCCCGCCAGCCCTGGAGCATAGCCGCACGGCGAGTTGCTACTGCGCCGGTCGAAGCGCGTGAAGCAGGTCCGCCTCAGCGAGTAGATCGCGCAGGCGCCAACGCTCGCTCTTATTGAGAGGTGGCAGCGGACGGCGTGGCGCGCCGCCGTAGTGCGCCACGAACTCGAGCGCCGCCTTGAGGCCCGCGACCCCATAGCCCGATGTGACGGCGGCATTGACGGGAATCAACCGCGCCTGAAGCGCACGCGCCTCCTCCAGTTCGCCCGCCTGCCAGAGATCGACCAGCCGCAAACATTCGTGCGGAGCGATATTGGCGAGCGCCGCGATAGCCCCACGCGCGCCGACCGCCAGCGCTGGCAGGAGAAATCCGGCGCTGCCCGCCAGCACGACAAAACTCTCGCGCGCCTCGGCGACGACCTGCGCCATCTTGGTGACGTTGCCCGAGCTATCCTTAAGGCCGATGATGTTGGGATGCGCCGAAAGCGCAATCACTGTTTCAGCGTCCAGATCGATGCCAGCGGCGTTGGCGGGCATATTGTAGATCATCACGGGCAACGCGCTCCCATCGGCCACCGCCAGGTAGTGCGCCCGTAGCGCGAAGCCGTCCATCCGGGGACGGTAGTGGTGCGGCGGCAGCACGAGCGCCACATCCGCGCCCGCCTCCGCCGCCAGACGGCATAGGGCGAGTGTGGCCCGCGTCGAGTTGTCACCGACCCCCGCCAGCACCTGCGCCTCCGCGCCCATCGCCTCGCGCACCGTCGCGATCACCTGCCGCCGCTCGTCGGGATCGAGGTGTACCGCCTCGCCGTTCGAGCCGAGCGCGACGATATTGGCGATCCCCGCCGCCTTCAGTCGCTTCAGATGCTCGCGCAGTGTCGTCAGATCAAGGTTCTCGTCTTCGTCGAAGAACGTCGGAACCGGAGGATAGATGCCCGCGATGGTCGGTGATGTGCTCATACTGTTCCTACCCCTTCTTGCCGCCGGTCTTAGCCGTACTCTTCGTCGCGGGCTTCTTCTCGGCGGACGCCTTCGCGCCGACCTTCTCGGCTTTCTTGCCGTTGCTGGCCGCTTTGGCCCGCGCGTTCATCGTCGCCGGGCGCGCCAGCACAGCGGGATCGTTGCCGATAATCGTCAGGAAGCGAATCGCCTGCCGGATCAGATGGTAGAAGTTTGGCACATGGTATTTCTCGTTGGGCGCGTGGAGGTTGTCGTCGGGCAGGCCCGTACCCATAAAGATGACCGGCACGTGCAGCTCGCTATCGAAGAGCGCGCCGACAGGAATCGAGCCACCCTCACGCTCGAAGACCGGTGGGCGGCCCCACTCCTGCTCAAGCGCCTGCTCCGCCGCGCGGATATAGACGCTATCGAGCGGCACCAGCACGCCACGGCCGCCATGCACGTCTTGCACCGTCATCGTGACGCCGGGCGGGCAGAGCTCGGCGACGCGCTTCTTCAGCCAGCCAAGCACCTCATCGGGATCGAGCTCGGGGGGCAGCCGTAGGCTCACCTTTGCTTTGGCCGCTGCCGGGATAACCGTCTTTGCGCCCTCGCCAACGAATCCGCCGACGATGCCGTGTACCTCCAGCGTCGGGCGGAAGCCGAGCCGCTCGACGGGTTCGTAGTCCTGTTCGCCGGGCAGCACGCTCACACCCATATCGTGCTTGAGTTGGGCCGCGACGTTCACCGGGTTGCGCTTCCAGAGCGCGCGCTCGTCGTCGCTAATCGGTTTCAGCTTCTTGTAGAGCTGGGGAATGGTGATATGGCCATCGCGGCCCTTCAGTTCCGCCAGCACAATCGCCAGCGCGTGGATGGGGTTGGGCGCGACGCCGCCATACGCGCCAGAGTGCAAATCCTGCTTCGCGCCACGCGCCTCGATCTCGGTGTAGACGATGCCGCGCAGGCCATAGACGAGCGCTGGCACCCCCGGCGCGGGCATGCCAGTATCGGCGACCAGCGCCACATCGCAGGCCAGT
>JAICKD010000714.1 GCA_025928125.1 Ktedonobacterales bacterium | reverse complement strand
TACCCACGCTCGCAGTCGAGGCGCAAACGGCACGTGCATTCAGGTACGCATTGAGTATGCCACATTGCGGTGAGAGGGAGATAAGAATGCGGTGAGATAAAACTAAGAAGGCAGGCGAGCGTCCGTCGATACGGCTGAGCCTGGAATTTCACACGACTATTGGGGTATTTCGCCGCTCCGCGCTGGAAATAGCATACAATACACTCTGAACACTCTTCAGGGAGAATGGATACTTCGCGCACGTTCTTGCCAGAGAGGGGGTGATAGGGTGAAGGCGCATATCTTGCTCGTGGATGACGACCGGCACATCAGCCAGGTGATGCGCCGGGCGCTCGTCTATGAAGGCTATACGGTTGATGTGGCAAATAACGGCAATGACGCCTTACAGAAGACCATCGAACATCCGCCGGATGCCGTAATTCTCGATATCATGCTGCCCGGAATGAGCGGGCTGGAGGTCTGTGACCGGTTGCGCAAGTCCGGCAACCAGGTGCCGATCCTCATGCTGACGGCGAAGGACGCCATCACCGACCGGGTGGCCGGACTGGATATGGGCGCCGACGACTATTTGGTCAAGCCGGTTGAGTTGGCGGAGTTCCTGGCGCGGGTGCGGGCGCTGCTGCGGCGGCGCAATCCCGAGCAGACCGAGGTGCTGCGCTTCGCCGATCTGGAACTTGACACCGGTACGCGGGTGGCCCATCGGGGCGCGCGCGCCATCGAGCTTTCGACCACGGAATACGAGCTGCTGGCGCTATTTATGCGCCGCCCGCGCCAGGTGCTCACCCGCGACATCATCATGGACCGTGTCTGGGGCTATGACTTCGAGGGCGCGTCTAACGTACTGGAAGTATATATCGGCTATCTGCGCAGCAAGCTGGAAGCCGATGGCGAGCCGCGCCTGATTCATACGCGACGCGGGGCGGGCTATGTGCTGCGCGAAATGCCCGAGGGATAGCATTTCGGGTTGCTCTGCCAGCGCCATGCCTCAGGAGGTCTATTGTGGAGTCCGCCGCCCCCGACACGCCGCCAGCGCGTCCTGACAATGCAGCGCATCCTAAGCGCCCAGACATATTGACACTCCTTCGTCGACGGATGCTAGCCTATCTCTCGATCCGCCAGCGGTTGGCGCTCTGGTACGCGACGCTGCTGGCGCTGACGCTGGTGCTCTTCAGTGTGATTGTCTATACCGTCGCGCAGAACCAGCTTCAGAACAGTGTCAATGAGGAAATCAGGGGACGCGCCGTCTATATCGCCAGCGCGCTGCTAGGCGTGCAGGATGCCGTTGGCCCGCCAGCGTCTATCACCCCCACCGTCGCCGGAACGCAGTCGCCATCGGCGGCTTCCCCAACAGCCACCACCGCGCCCACTCAAACGACCGCACCCACTCAAACAGGGACGGCGGGAGCGACCGCTGACGCTACGGCAGGCAACGCAACGCCCGTCCCTACAGTTGACCCGAAGGCGTCACAGAAGATCCAGAACCAGTTGAACAAGGTGCCAAGTGTGCTGGGGCGCTTTGACCTCGCCTTCGAGGTGCTCGATGTCAAGGGGAAGCCGAGATTTAGGACGCTCTCACTCAACGGCGCCGATCTGCCATTCGACCCTACGGTCATCGCGCAGGCGTTGCGGGGAACACCGGGGATGTATACGATGCATTCCACATCGCCCGGCAATACGCAGTCGCTGCTGGCCATCTACGTCCAACCCATCACACTCACGTCCGAGAGCGCTTCAACTCGTACGGGATCGGCGGACGGCACTGCCAGTGCGACCAACGCGGCGAGCGCCACCGCGACGCTCTCGCCGGATGACGCCTCGCAGGAGATTATCGGCGTGGTGCTGGTCGCCAAGCCGCTCGACGACATGAATAGCGCGCTCAGCACGCTCAGCCGTCTGCTGATCGTCGGCAGCATCATCGCGTTGCTCTTCGCCTTGCTGGGCGGATGGTTCATCGCTGAGAGCGGCCTGCGCCCTGTCTCGTCGGTCACGCGCGCCGCCCGGGCCATCGCCGCCAGCGCCCATCGCGCCGGGTTAGGAACCCGTGTCAGTTATTCCGGCCCGCGCGATGAGGTGGGCGAACTGGTGACCACCTTCAATGAAATGCTGGAGGCGCTCGAACGGGTCTCGAATGCGCAGCGCCGCTTCGTGGCCGACGCCTCGCACGAGCTGCGCGCGCCCCTCATGACGATCAAGACTACCTTCGACTTCCTTCGCCATGCGCCCGACCTGCCCGCCGACGAGCGGCAGGAAATGATCGAGGATGGCTACGGCGAGGCGGAGCGCATGTCCACGCTGGTGAACGATATGCTCTTGCTGGCGCGGGTGGATGCCGCCAACGGCGGAAAATACGGTTTGCGCGAGACCTGGCTCGACGATCAGTTGCGCGGGCG
>JAICKD010000427.1 GCA_025928125.1 Ktedonobacterales bacterium | reverse complement strand
CGGGCTTGCCATCTATTTTGTTGCGGCGGCAGACCGGCTCGCACGGTCGCGCGCAGGTGCGGCCAAGGACGCCAGGAACCACGTTCGAGCGGCGGTTGAGCACATACGCCTCGTCGAAGCGCCCCTGCGAGATCAGGCCGATGTAGTTCGAAACGTCGGTGCGCGCGGGACAACCGACCTGGCACGGAATATTCGTTTTGTACCAGTCAGGATTCACTTCCTCAGACAGATACAGCGAGTCGAGATTTGCATCAGGGTCAATCATCGCGTAACCCTTTCACCTTGTTGCCATATTTGCGACGCAAGCCGTGTCCACCCGGAGTCGGCGGCTCCGTCGGGCATACTCATAATAAGTATAACATTGCTGCTCTACCTCGTGCTATTCCCCAGTTCGGGCATCGAAACAGCGCCCATCGCGCATTCCGTCTCTTATGGCAAGAAACACCAAACAGCCTTGAAAGCGCCGCTGGTCTCTGATACAGTGGCCGACGAGCAAGGGACGAATTTCAGGTGATAACGAGGGAGCCATTGCAGCATGGGGCAGAATGATCATGGGAACAATTCGCCAGATGCGGATCATACGAATATTCCACAACTACCTTCACAGCAGCTTGTGGGGGATAGTCAGCCAAACTATCCATCAGAGCTGATCGGTTCTCTGAAGCCAATGAAGGCGCCTCCACTGCAACTGCAACCATCAAAGAACTCTTGGAAGTCCTGGCTCATTGGCTGTAGCATCGCGGCAGGTGTGGTGATCTTTCTCTGTACCCTCATGAGCTTTGCGCTCTTTCGAGCTGTGTACGATCCTGTCAGTCGAGAAGTAGATGCGAGAACTTCTATCGAGAACTTCTGCCAGGAGATGCAGCGCCAGGACTATGCGCTCGCCTACGATCACCTCTCAACTGCGGCGAAGGGGCGCTTTGGCACGGTGGATCAGTTTGTGAACCAACTGGCCACCCAGGACAGGAGTCAGGGAATCGTCACTTCCTGCGTTATCGACCTAGATACGCTACGCGCCGCAGCCCCGCATAGCGATGGGAAACGCATGGACGTATACATAGGGGTGTTGCGCGGAAACAATAGCGGAAACAATACAAGTGATGACCCGAATTGGAGCGATAAATCAGTGATGCTCACGCTGGTCTTCGAGAACAACGCCTGGAAGGTGGACAACGCTGAACCAACACTCATTTTGTTCTGACTAGAGTGGCCGCGAGGCGAGGGACCGCTGTCTCAGGTGACGCGACGCACAGGCAAGTTGTGGCGTACTCCACTTCTTTCGCGGTGCGGCGTCTGGTACTGTTGAGGCTGAAATGCCGTTATTCCGCGCGCCAATGTCTGACCCAGTTCGGTCATAGACAGGTGTCGCAAGCATCAGCAGAGGAGCGGTTCCACGATGAGCCAGAACTATCCTGGCGGTGATCCATCATATCCGGGCGATCCGAATAATCCGCAGACGTTTCCACAACAGCCGCAGCAACCGGGGCAGCCACAGCAGCCACAGCAGCCACAGCAGCCACAGCAGCCGCAATATCCCCCGCAACCACAGCCACCCGCCTATGGGCAGCCGCCAATGCAGCCTGGCTATGGCCAGGAGCAACAGCCGCCGCCCTATCAGCCACCAGTCTACAATCAGGCCGCGCAGCCCCAGTATCCGCAACAGCAGCCACCGCAATACCCGCAGCAGCCGAAGAAGTCGAATCGCGGCTGGATCATCGGTTGCAGCATCGCGGCGGTTGTCGTTCTGTTGATTTGTGGCGGCGTCGGCGTCGCCCTGTATATTGGCGCGCAGACGGCGGGCAATGCGATCAAGTCAACCGGTCAGTCAGCGCTCGCGGCGGCACAGGTAGGTTTCTTCTGTACCGATATCATGTCTCAGGACTACGGCTCAGCCTACCAACTGCTATCATCCTCGGCGCAGGGAAGCCAGAGCCAGGCACAGTACGCAACACATGCGCAGGCGCTGGATGCCAGCGATGGGACCGTGGACACCTGCACCATGGACACCAACCACCCACTGCCAACACTCAGCGGCGACGGCAAGACGGCGACCGCCCAGGTACAGGTCGCGCGGGGCGAGAACGCGAATCTAACCACCGGCACAATCAAGCTGGTCTATGAAAACGACCAGTGGAAGATCGATAGCGCCGACTCGTCGCTGAAGCTCTTCTAACCGGCGGTCATCATCGTCGTCATATCGCTGGCTCCCTTTGTCTCTATGGATGAGGGGAGCCATTTTTCCGCTGCGAATGAAGCCCAAAGGAAACCTGAAGTGAACGGCCTACTCTCTCGTCGCGCGCTTGACCGCAACGGAGCCGCGGCGCTAGAATGGATGGGCTGGCGCAGGACGCAGACTCTATCCCCAACATCATCCACTACCATCCAGCCAACATCAGGAGGACATCACGGTGCGAGTGCATAGCATGCGCGTAGAGAACTACGGCCCCTTCGCCCGGCTGGAAGAAATCACCTTTAGCTCCCTCTCCACCATCATTGGCCGCAACGACGCTGGCAAGTCCCACACCCTCAAGGCGTTGCAGCTTTTCTTCGGCAAGAACAAGCTCGAGGCGGGTGATGTCTACGATAGCGCCGATGGCAGCGATCAGGTGGTGATCGAGGTCTCGCTGACCGCGCTGCCCGAGACACTCGACTACGAAGGCGGCGCGCTCCACCTGGCGGACGAGCGCCTGCTGGACGCCGATGGACGGCTGCGGGTGCGCAAGATGTTTCCTTGCGCTGGCCCATACGACCGCCCGACGCTCGCACTGGTCGTGCAGGACTTCGCCGACGAGCGCTTCAGCGGGCTGCTGGCGCTGAAAGAGCGCGAATTGAACGAGCGTTGCGCCACCTGGAGCGTACCGCTGGCCGAAGGTAAACGCAAACGCACTGCTATGGAGAAACGCGCCGCCTTGCGCGCCGTCGCCCAGGAGCAGCAGACACCACTGATCGAGCGCAATCTGCCGCTGAGCGCGCGCGACGAGCTCTGGAAGAGCATCGAGGCGCAACTGCCGCGCTACGAACTCTTCGAGACCGATACGCGGCTCGGCGTGGGCGAGACGACGTTTCAGGCGCAGTTCCGGCCCATCGTGCGCGCCGCCACCGAGGAGGCGACGGTGGTCGCCGCCCGCGACGCCTTCACTGAGTCGATCAATCGCGCGCTGCAGAGCGAGGTGGATGCCATCTTCGAGCGGCTGCGTCGCCATACCACGGCATTTTCGGGGCTGGCGGTCCGGCCCGCGTTCTCGTGGGAGAAGGCCGTCTCGTTCGAGATTCTTGGCACCGACGAGCATGGCGTCCAGCGGTCGCTCGACCAGCGCGGCAGCGGCATGCGTCGCCTGCTGATGGTGGCGTTCTTCCAGTATATCGCCGAAAAGACGCTCGGCCACGACCACAACGTCATCTACGCGGTAGAGGAGCCGGAGAACTGCCTGCATCCGGGCCTTCAGCGCGAACTGGTGACCTCGTTTCGCGCGCTAGCGGACGAAGGCTCGCAGGTGATTCTCACCTCGCACTCGCCCGTCTTCGCGGGCGCCTCGCCGCTCTCTGACCTCGTGCTGATCGAGCGCATGGGCGGGGTGGCGCGGGCCATCCAGGGGCCGGACCCCGCCGATGTCGCCGAGGAGCTGGGTATCGAGCCTGCCGACCAGATAACGGGCTACAGCGCATGCGTCTTCGTCGAAGGGCGCGACGACGTCTTCTTCTGGCGGACACTGGCGCAGAAGCTCAAGCAGAGCGGCCACATCCGCGCCGACTTCGACGACCTGCGCATCGGCCTGATGCCCTCCGGCGGCCATAACCTAAAGCACTGGATTACGCTCCGGGCGATGGGGCGAATGAACCGGCGTTTCGCGATGATCGTGGATAGCGACCGCTTCAGCGCCGCGCATGATGTGCTGCCCGAAAAGCTCCAGTGGAAGCGCGAATGTGAGGACCAGGGCGGCGCGTGCTACATCCTGCGCAAGCGCGAGATCGAGAACTACCTGCACCGCG
>JAICKD010000197.1 GCA_025928125.1 Ktedonobacterales bacterium | reverse complement strand
CCCTGGCGACAGACCACACCCCCCAACCCCCAAACCACGGAGGAGAGGGGGAGGCGGAGTAGAGAAGAGCTGCTGCGAATGGCTCCGACCGCAACACTGCACTGTTCACTCGCTTACGACAGGATTTCGACGTACCCGTCCGTCCCATGCACGCGAATCCGCTGCCCATCCTGGATCAGCCGGGTGGCATGCTCCACCCCCACGACGGCCGCCACGCCGTACTCCCGTGCGATCACTGCGCCATGGGTCATCAGACCACCCACCTCCGTCACCAGCCCCTTGATCGCGACGAATAGCGGCGTCCAGCTGGGGTCCGTAGAGGTGGTGACCAGGATGTCGCCCGGTTCGAGGTCCGCCTCCGCCATGTCCAGGATGACGCGCGCCCGCCCCTCAACGGTCCCGGCAGACACCGGTAAGCCGACCAGCGCGCCAGCCGGAATATCCTCGCGCCGGTACGACCCGGTCACAACCTCGCCATCCGAGGTCATCACCCGGGGCGGCGTGAGCGCTTGATACGACCGGAATGCGTCCTTGCGTTGGCGGATGAGCTGGTCATCCACCTGGTGTGCGCGCACGACATCGTGAAGTTCCTGGAGCGTGAGGTAGAAGATGTCTTCCTTCTCCCGAAGCACATGGGCTTGCGTAATGCGTTCGGCTTCTCCCAGCAGGGCTCGCTTGTAGACGAAGTAGCGACTGATCATGCCGTACTTCGGATACTCCCGGTACCCGATGAAGGTGCGGACCCGGTCGATCTTCCGCTTGACCTCCTCGGCCTTCCGCTCACCATCCGGCAAGGCTCGCAAACGCTCCAGGATCTCCTGTTCCTTCATCTGGGCTTCCCGCAGCCCCTGCTCGAAGAGACGTTGGGCGGCGCCCGGCTCGAAGTTCCTGATGTTGCTGAGGATCATAGGCAGAAGCGTGGTCGGGCGTTCACTCCAACGCGGCCTCGTGATGTCGATCTCGCCGACACAGCGCATGCCGTACTTATCGAGCCACGCCTGGATGGCGTCGCGCGCTTCCTGCCCGCCCGCGAACCGGGGCAACTCGTCCAGGAAGCCCTCGTCCCCGACGTGCCGCAGAAAAGCCACCACATCGGGATGCGGACGGATAGCGTCCGCGACATCCAGGAGCGCCAGCCCCATCTCTGACGTGACATTGTGGGGGACGGACTGCGTGAGTATATCGGCCACGTTCTTCTCGCCCAGCCACTCCCAAACGTGGTCGTTGAGCCACCACGTGGCTTCCATCGCCGACATGAACACCCGATGGCTCCGCGGATCGAACAGGATCCGCCTCAACTCCTGGATATCCGCCAGGATGAAGTCGAGCAGCGCCGGTCCAGACTGTGCCTGGATATCCTGCTTCAGGGCGGCGATGGAGGCCTGGCTGCGCTCGATCAGTTCGGTGACGATAGCCGGATCGGTCTCGATTGGGGCTGGCGGGGCGCCAACTGGCGGCGCATCGCCTGGCGTTTCGTCCGGGAGCGACGGAATGAAGTCGCCGCGTTCGAGGATGGTCCGCAGCGCGTCCCCAATCAGCGGATCGCCTTTCCCTATGACCGCCAGGAGGGCCGTGCGGCTCGCTGGCGACGCCAGGCTCCGCGCGACATCGACGAACAGCCTCCCGCCAGCCTCATACATGGGTCGGCCTGCCGTTAGCTGCCACAGAGAGATGCCAAGGGGCTTCATGGCATCGGTCATCATCTGCTGATGGCCGACGGAGACGTAGACGTGGTTCTCTTGGTCACCGACCACAGGGATAGGGAACAGCGTGGTAATCGGCCGACTCTGGACGATCTGGAATTCGTCGTCGGCCAGGCACCATTCGATGTCCTGCGGAGAGCCGAAGTGTGCCTCGATCCGTCGGCCCAGCTGGGCCAGCCGCACGACCTGCGCATCCGTCAGCGCTGGCTGCTCCTGCCGTTCCGGCTCGATTGCCTGTGTCTGCGTCCCGCCTGCCGGAGAGGCGAGGATAGCAAGCTGTTTGTTAGCAATCGTCCTGGCGATGACCTCGCCGTTCCGCACCTTGTAGACGTCCGCGTTCACCAGGCCAGAGACCAGCGCCTCGCCAAGGCCGAAGCTGGCTTCCACAGAGGCGACCTTTCGGTTGCCCGTGACGGGGTCGGCGGTGAAGAGAATGCCAGACACCTGTGGGAAAACCATCCGCTGTACGACCACAGCCATGCGGACCTGCCGCGAATCCAGGCCGTTCCGCAGGCGGTAGGTCACGGCTCGTTCGGTGAAGAGCGAGGCCCAGCACTGGCTGATGTGCTGGAGAATCGCCGCAGCCCCCATGACGTTCAGGTACGTATCCTGCTGGCCCGCGAAGGAGGCGGTGGGCAGGTCCTCCGCGGTCGCGCTGGAGCGGACGGCGTAGGCGGCTTGCTCGCCGAGTTGGGCGAGTGGGCGGGTAATCGCCGCCGCCAGATCGTCGGGGATGGCGACCTCTTCGATGGTCCAGCGGACCTCCGCGCTGAGCGCGCGAATCGCCTCCCGGTCGTCTGGATTCAGGCGCGACAGCCGTTCGAGCCGATCTTCGAGCAACGGGGCTTCCGCCATGATCCGCTCGAAGGCGTCGGTCGTCACGCAAAAGCCATCCGGCACGCGGACGCCCTCGATCCGCGCTAGTTCGCCGAGATGCGCAGCCTTGCCGCCAACGATGGCGACCTGTGTCTGGCCGATCTCCTGGAAGCCCAACACGTAGCGCCCCATGCGCTTCCTCCTTCGTGTCATTGTGCATTGTCTCAAGCGTGTCGTCTACAGAACGTCGCGTCGGATGTTCCGTTCCGAGTCCCGGCCAGCGAGTATACGACACGACCTGGGGCTTGCCGCAAGGCCTCCTCTGCGCTGTAAAATTAGAGTGGAAGGGAGTGCATAGCCTCCTCTCCTTATCGCCCGCTTCCTTATTATCCATCGTGTGCGGGCTACCTCCTGGCAATGCGGCATGCGCCAATCCTTCCTCGTCGGCCCAGACTCCAACGATATGGCACGGCGCGGCGTCGGGTAGGAAAAGCGCGGACTCTCCACGATGCGGACACTATGAGGCGCTGGCCGCCGCCCGCACATCTTCCCGTTCAGTATGCTGTTCACGCTGCAAATAGGCGACGGCGCTGGTGAGGATGGCAACGTCTTCGCGGGCGCAGCCGATCATGGCGTTGCACAGATGGCACAGCAGCTCGCGCACCTGGCCGGTCTTGTGGTTGTGGTCGACGACGAGCTTCTCATCCGATGTGCCGCAGATGGCGCACCGCCCATTTTGGCGCGCGTGCATGGCGTGATACTGCTCAATAGTTATGCCGTATAGATATTTCAAATCAGCGTTTCTTGCGCGTTCGGGGTATAGCCTGACATATTCGCGCCGCCGCTTTATCTTGCATGCTTTGCAGACAGGCTCGACTCCATAGAGACACAGCCGGTGTCTTGGAAACCCGGTGGTAGGCTTATACTCGCCACATTTATTGCATGTCAGACCGTCAGGTTTGTCATCGTCCGCGTGGTTCTTGCGTTGCGCGCTATAGCATTCGCGACACGTATTCCGCCTATATGTCTTGTTGCGTCCATGGTGATTGAAGGGAAACTCGATCTCACCCTTCTCGACTCCACATCGCACGCAGACTTTGCCCATACCGAACGCCTGCCTCCAAAAAACGGCGCCAGGCAAAGCAAAATGCGACACGAGCCTAAGCGCTCGGTGTCGCATTCACTGTAATGATATTCAGTTGTAGTATTGTATATTGGTGGAGATGAAGGGACTCGAACCCTCGACCCCCGCATTGCGAACGCGGTGCTCTCCCAGCTGAGCTACATCCCCAGGCGCAGAAAAGTATATCACGCCAGCTTTGGCAGCGCAAGGGTGTGAGCAGGCGACGTTGTGCCGCTACGCCTCGTCCCATTCCGCGCACCACCATTCCGCGTGCGGCATCCCGTTCTCGTGGGCCGCCCGCAGAAGCGCCGCCACATCGAAGGGGACGCGCCGCAGGTCAACGCCGAGGTGGCCATCCGCCACCGTCAGAAGCGAGTACTCGCCCCAGGGTGGGTTGCGCACGTTCGCGCCGGGCGAAGGGGTGCGGTCGTAGGCCAGGCCGACGCTGCCGGGGTTCAGCACCAGCGACGTTCCGAAGCGGCGCAGCAACTGGATGTGCGTGTGGCCGCCCGCGTAGATATGCGCGTCGCAGCCCGCGAAGAGCCGCGCCAGATCGTCGTCGCTCGTCGTCGCGCGGATAGGATCCTTGAACGACTGCGGCGAGCCGTGGTAGCAGAGCAGCGTCGCGTCGCCATCGAGGGGAATAGAAACCGTCGACTGGAACGCCGCGATGAACTCGCGGTCGGCGGGCGAGAGCCGCGCCAGCGCCCAGGCGTCGATCTCCTGCAAATTGCGAAAAAGCTCATTCGTCGCGGGCGGCTCCGGCGTTAGCAGCGTCGCGTCGGCGTCGCCCATCACCACCGGGCAGCCGATCTCACGCAGGCGGGCCACCACCTCCTCCGGCTGCGGCCCGAAGGCGGCCACATCGCCCAGGCAAACCATCTGGTCCACCTCTTCGCGCGCGATGTCGTCCAGTATCGTGTTGAAGGCGACGAGATTGCCGTGGATATCCGCGATGATCGCGATGCGCATCTCTATCCTCCTGCCGCGTGGTAGACTTTCCCCAGCAATCATAAGCCATGAGCAGCGGCGTGTCAGCATTGTCAGCATGGAGATCGGCAGAGAGAAAGGGAGAAGCGCATGGCCCGGATGTATGGCAACCAGTCGATGGTGGCGCCTCTGAAGCGCGTGCTGGTGAAGCCGCCCAGCGAGAGCGCCGAGGATGTCGAGCGGTGGCAGGAGTTCGGCTATCACTTCGCGCCGGATGTGGACGAGACGCGCCGCCAGCACGACGGCCTGGTGAATCTGCTGCGCGACACAGGCGCCGAGGTGGTTCTCGCCGAGGAGTCGCAACCAGCCCTGCTCGACGCGATCTTCGTCACCGATCCCGGCTTCGTCACCGACGCGGGTGCGGTCATCGGCCACATGGGCAAGCAGCTGCGCCGGGGCGAGGAGCCAGCGCTGGCGCGCGAGCTTACCCGGCTGGGCATCCCGATTCTGGGCGCACTAGAGGGTAATGAGACGCTCGAAGGCGGCGACGTGCTCTGGCTCGACCCTGAGACGCTCGTCATCGGACGGAGCTATCGCACCAACGACGCGGGCTACCAGCGGGTGCGCGAGCTGCTGGCGGGCAAAGTGAAGAACATCTATCAGGTGCAGATGGCGCACTGGCACGGTCGCGATGAGATCCTCCACCTGCTTTCGGTCATCAGTCCGGTGGCCGAAGACCTGGCGCTGGTCTATCCTCCCCTCGTCCCGGTTCCGCTCTATGAGCTGCTGGAGGCACGCGGCATCCGCACGATAGAGGTACCCGATAGCGAGTTCGCCACCCACGCGCCCAACGCGCTGGCCGTCGCGCCGGGTCACGTCATCACCATGAAGGGCAACCCCATCACCGCCAGACGCCTGCGCGACGCGGGTGTCACTGTCTGGGAGTACGAGGGGCGCGAACTGACGCTCAACCGCGATGGCGGGGCCACCTGCATGACCTGCTGCCTGCTGCGCGACTATTGAGGGAGAGAGGCCTCACCTCCGGTGTGCGCTCACTCTGACTCCCCCTCTCCGTGTCGGGGAGGGGGCTGGGGGGAAGGGGTGAGCAGCCAGAGCGTGGCGAAGGTTGGCCGCATCGTATCTTCCACCGTGCTCAAGACGCTCTCGCTCAGGTGCTCGATATCCACCAGGCTGGGCATCCGCGCCGCGAACGCCTGGATCGTCCGCGCCGCGTCGTAGCTGCTCCGGTAAAAGCGCCGGTTGATGCCACGCTGGACCCGGCCCCGCAGCGGCTGAAACAGCGTCGCGATGAAGAGCGTCGAGAGCGTGATCGCCACCTCTGACCCCTGAGTGGACTCGTGGCTAATGCTGCTGAACAGCACGCCCAGCAGCACCACCATCACGAAGTAGACGAGCGCCAGCAGAACGGTCAGCGAGCCGTAGATGAGCGTCCGGTTGATGAGCACATCCACGTTGAAGAGGCGATGACGCAACAGCGCGATGCCCACGGTGATCGGCACGAGCAGCGTCGTGGCGCAGAGCAGAATCACCGCGGCGATGCGCAGCACAATCGCGGCGCTGCCGGAGACGAGTCCGGTGAGCGCGGCCACATGGTAGAGGACCGTCAGGAAGATGCCCAGCAGCATCCCCAGGAAGCCGAAGACGACCCACTTCGTCTGTTGGCGTTCCAGCCAGGTCGAGACCCAGGTGTAGCGATAGTATTGCGCCGCCGCGCCCACCACAAACCAGGCTGCCCAGATGACAAAGGCAAGCAGAATCGCCCACGGATGCGCCGCCACGACAGCCCCGGCAAAGCGAAAGAAGCCGAT
>JAICKD010000512.1 GCA_025928125.1 Ktedonobacterales bacterium | reverse complement strand
GGAGTGACGCCATCACTATTCACTTAAATTCATAGCTCTCGCCAGGGCAGGAGGATTTATATGCCAGAGACACCGTCCAGTTCGCCAGCGGGGCAGCCTATCAATCGCTCTGGCGCGGAGCGGCTTGGCGCGCAGGTGTATGCGCTCGTGCGCGCATGCCCGCCGGGCCGCGTGACCACCTACGGCTGGATCGGCGCCGCGATGGGCTATCCACGTGGGGCGCGCATGGTCGGCTGGTTCATGAACAAGGCGCCCCGCTGGGAGAACGTACCCGCCCAGCGTGTCATCAACAGCAAGGGCGAGCTTTCGGGCAGCTGGGCATTCGGGCAGCGCGGCCGCATGCGCGAATTGCTGGAGCAGGAGGGCATTGTCTTTAGCGCCGAAGGCCGGGTTGACCTCAAGCGCTTCGGCTGGGATCCCTCGCGCGACCTCAGCGATGACGAGCGCGCCGACATCCTGGCATCCGCTGACAGCGCGCCCGCCGATGTTGACGACGAGCTACTGCGCCTGTTGATGGATGATCCCGCCTCGCCTTTCCGCATCCAGCCGACGGGCCGCTAAGCGAAGGAGCGTGAGCAGGCGCCAATGCCGCCCGTAGTACTCGACAGGAATCGTGTCGCTCGATTGGCTCTAGCAGTCAGATGGACTACTAAAAGCCGGGGAGAGGCCAATGTCGAGGTATCTGTCGGGGTCGGCGCCGCTAGTGACTGCGGCTTTGGCCGTCTTCACATCGGTCCTCGGTGTCTGGATGGCGTCTAGCGTGTATGCTCGCGATATTCAAAGGTTCCACAGAGGTGGAATGGGTTTCGATTATCTTGGGCTCCCGCTCTGGCTGGGAGTTTCCGTACTCTTTGCGGTTCTCGCCATCCTTCTAGCGTTTGTCTTAGCGCTCATACGGCGGCGCTGGATATGGGCTGGCGTGCTCCTGGCGGCGGTGGCGCTGGGCTATTTGGGGTTGGCCGCGTCTGCGTCGGAGGTGGCGCACATTGCTGTAAGCCTGGTGTTTGGCAGCGGAGCCAGTGGGGCATGGCCATATATCGCCCAATTTGCCGTGATTCTGCTGGTTTCTCTGTTCGCTCTCGTTTCCGTGCTAGTCGAGGCGCACCGCTCCCGATAGGTGATACTGAAATTGCGAAGGAGCGCTAGGTATGATCCTGCCGAAAGAACGCGACCCGCGTTTTGTGACCATCCGCCGTGGTGGGACGCTCACCGATGCGGATCACCAGCTTCTCGCACTGTGGGCGGCAGCGTGCGCGGAGCACGTCCTTGCCCTCTTCGAGTCGGCTCAGCCTGAGGACCCACGACCGCGTCAGGCAATCGAGCAGGTCCACGCCTGGGCGCGTGGCGAGGTGACGATGACCCAGGCTCGCGCGGCGGGCGGACATGCCATGGGCGCGGCCAGAGACCTGCGTGGGGCAGCACGTTATGCCGCGTACGCCGCCGGACAGGCCGCGGTCGTCGCGCACGTCGCCGCGCACGAACTCGGGGCGGCCGCCTATGCGATCAAGGCCGCACGTGCCGCCGTGCCGAAGGGTGAGAGCGCAGAGAGCGCGGGGCGACGCGAGTGTCAGTGGCAGCGCGACCAGCTCCCAGAGGCGATTCGCGCGCTCGTCCTCGACGACCAGCGCTTGCGCAACGACATCTGCTGGTCAGTGTTCGACTGATGAGCGCATGTCAGGCGCGCTCACTCGTCTCGTAGCGCCGTGACGACACTGAGCACGGTTGGCCAGACACTGGAGGTTGGGTCAATCAGCTCGAAGTGGCCGACATCGGGCAGGGTAAGCAGCGTGGCCGAGTCGCCTTTGACGGCGGCGCGACGCACATAGCGCTCGCTCACTTCGAGCGGCAGATCGGTATCATCAGTGCCATGCAGGAGGAACTGCGGGATGCCCAGGGGCAGGAGATCGTACGGTGATCCCGCGTCGTAGCGTTCGGGAAATTCTGTTGGCGAGCCGCCCATCAGCAGGCCCGTCGCGTTATCGCTCAGTCCGAGCGCCCAGGTGCGGCGCAGGTCAACGGCTCCGGCCAGCGCGACCGCGCCGGAGAGTGGCAGCGGGTTCGGCGTGAAGATTGGGCTTTCACTAGCGATTTTATGGCGGCCAGCCAGCCAGAGCGCCAGATGTCCCCCGGCGGAGTGGCCGAGCGAGAGCGCATGATCCAGCACGAGGTTATACTGCGGCGCGAGGACGCGGAGGAAATCGGCGGCGGCGGCCACATCCAGGAATGTTCCAGGCCAGCCACCGCCTGGCTCGCCCGTGCGGCGATACTCGATGTTCCAGGTGGCGAAGCCCGCCGCGGTCAGCACGGAGCAGGCGTGGCCAAAGTGGTTCAGATCGTAGCGGACGCGCCAGTAGCCGCCATGAATGCCAATCACGACGGGATGCGGTCCCTCGCCAGTGGGCATGCGCAGATCGCCGAATTGCCGCGGCTCCGGGCCATAGGCAATGCGCTGGCCCGTATCAGGCAGCTCGCGCTCAAGAATATCCTCGCTCACAGCGCCTCCCCGGTTTGGCTCCATACCGTTGCCACGGCACGCGCTCAGGCGGATGGATCGCCCGGCGCCACATGCAGCGTCCGTTCGCGCTCGTAGATGACCATGCCCGGCCCGCCGCCCTTCATGTGGCGGACGTAGCGTTGCTCCGTGTAGTCCACCGGCACGCTCCCCGCTAGCCGCGATTGGCTGTAGTACGCCGCCAGCGCCGCCGCCTCGCGCAGTGCCGCCTCGGAGACGGGCCTGCCGCCATTGCGAACAATGACATGCGCGCCAGGCACGCCACGCGCATGAAGCCAGGTGTCGTTCGCACTCGCCTGATGAAAGGTGACCTCCTCATTCTGGCGGCTGTTCTTGCCCACCAACAGCGCCATGCCATCGGACGACTCGCGCCGGAGTGGCGTCCCGCCTTCGGGTCGGCGAGGCTGCTGCGTCGGCTTGCCACCCTTGTTTCCCTTGCCGCCTTTGGCCCATTTTGGTTGTTTGGGCGTCTTCGCAGGCTTCTGCGGATGTTTCTCCGCCGCGCCGCGCAGATAGCCAGCCTCGACCACCTCGGCGCGTACCAGCGCGATCTCGGCGGGCGTCTCGGCCAGCGCCAGATCGGTCAGCAACTGGTCCACGCGCGCCAGTTCTACGTGATTCGCTTCGATTTGTGGGGGAATCAGCGAAGTGGCCCGTTGGAGCTTGTGATAGCGCGCATAGCGCCGGTTGGCGTTTTCGACGGCGGTGAAGCGTGGATCGAGCGTGAGGATGCGGCTGGTCCCCTCGCCGAAGGGATTCTCGAACGTCATGCTAGTCTGCCCGCGCGCTATCTCCGCCTGGAAGGCGAGCAAGAGATCGGCCTCCTCCCGGAGCGTCTGCGCCTCGGCAATCGCCGCAAGCTCGCCATGAAGCGCCTCATCTTTGCGGACGC
>JAICKD010000154.1 GCA_025928125.1 Ktedonobacterales bacterium | reverse complement strand
GCTGCCCACCGATACGGCCGATCAATTCGTGGGGATGTATGTCAACGACTGGACCGTTGATATGGGTGATCGCGGTCGCCAGAGCATCCGCCTCTTTCTAACAGAGGCCATCGAGCGCGGTATCATCACGGATGATGTGCCAGTGGATTTCGTTCAATAGCTGTCCGTTCGCTGCTCACGTACGCTGGGAGGCGCGGTGACTCTGCGCTTTCCGGCACGCCACTTTGCGTATCTTCGTCTGCACCAGCTGCCCTCCACGCGGCATGGCGATTCAGGCTATCCAGATGGGCGCGCGCGCGATACAATACGGATGTGTGTCTGCGCGACGGTGGCTCGCGGGAGTGTCCATGATTTGCCCAAACTGTTCGACGGTGAACCCGGAAAATGCTCGTTACTGCATTTCCTGCGGTCAGCCGATGCCACGGATATGCTCTGTCTGCGGCGCTGTCAACCCACCAAATGCGCGCTTCTGCAATCAGTGCGGCTCGCCGCTGGATGACGCGCAACCTCGCGCCGATGATCGCCCTGCCCAACTGAACGGGAATCAGATGAGCGGGATGGTGCTGGCGAACGCAACGACCCCCGTGGAAGAGGCTACCGAACAGCGGCGCGTCGTCACCATTCTCTTCGCCGACCTTGCCAGCTCTACGGCCTTGGCGGAAGACCTTGACCCCGAAGATGCGCGCGCCTTGCTTGCGGAGTTTTTCGGCATCATGGCGCGCGAGATTCATCGGCATGGCGGCACCGTCGAAAAATACATTGGTGATGCTGTGATGGCGGTCTTTGGCCTGCCAGTGGCCCATGAGGATGATCCCGTACGCGCCGTACGCGCCGCGCTGGATATGCAGACCGCGCTCCGCGAGTTTAACGATGAACGTCGCGCCGCCGATCCGGCTGCGGTCGAGTTACAGATGCGCATTGGCGTCAATACAGGCGAGGTTGCCGCCGCTGGCGCCGCGTCGGAGGGGCGCGACTTCCTGGTGACGGGTGATGCGGTCAATGTCGCGGCGCGGCTCCAGCAACTGGCTACTCCTGGCACGATCCTGGTTGGCTCACGCACCTGGCGTGCCACGCAGGGAGCGGTGCAATACCGCGACCTGCCTCCCGCGAACGTCCGTAACCGCGCGCGGCCTGTCAAGATATGGGAGGCGCTGGCGATGACGGACCAGAGCGCTGTGCCTACACCACGCCCACGTGGTGTCGCTGGTCTCAAGGCGCCGATGGTTGGCCGCGATGTCGAAATGGAGTTGATGCATGCGGTCAGTTCCCGCGTGCTGCACGAAAACTCGCCGCACCTCGTCACCATCTTTGGGCTTCCGGGCATCGGCAAGACTCGGCTGGCGCGTGAATTCCTGCGCCAACCCGCCGAGGCGGTTGCCACGCCGGAGCCAGCGCCAGCGCCGAGTGAAAAACGCCGTGCAGCGCGCCGGGCAAAGCCACGCTCCCGCGCACAGCCCGCCTCCGATCAGCCGGTGATTCTGGAAGGCCGCTGTCCACCCTATGGCGAGGGGATCACGTACTGGCCGCTGGCCGACATGCTGCGTGCGTATTGCGGTATTCAGGCGTTGGAGTCGCCCGAGGCCGCACGCGCGCGGCTGGCGCAGTGCGTTACGAGAACGTTGTCACGCGCTGGACGCGGTGATGATCCTGCGATGATCGCGGCCTACCTTGGCTATACCATCGGCATCGAATCCAGGTCGCGGCACAATTCGTTGCTGCCCGCCGATGCGCAGCAGAAGCAGGAGGGGCTACTGCGTGCATGGAAGACATTCTTCGAGGCGCTTGCCCAGCCGACGGGGCTGATTCTTCTCATCGAAGATATCCACTGGGCCGATGACGCGCTGCTCGATCTGATCGAATTCGTCGCCGAACGCGCGACCGATGTGCCGCTTATGCTGCTTTGTACTGCTCGGCCCGAGCTGCTCGACAAGCGCCCGGAGTGGGGAGGTGGCAAGCGCAACTATGTCACCATTGGCTTAGAGGCGCTCTCGCCCGTTGCGACCCAACAGTTGATGCGCGAGTTGCTTCCCGGCGCGACGGTGCCGCAGAGCCTGCGACAGGGTATCGTGCAGAAGGCCGAGGGAAACCCATTTTATATTGAAGAGATCGTGCGGATGTTCGTTGATCTTGGCATTCTGGTCCGCGCCAACGCGCCGGACACTGGCTGGCAGGTGGCCCCGGAATGGGAGGGGCAGAGCGAGGTCTACGACCCTGGGATTCCCGATACCGTTCAGGGTGTATTAAACGCGCGTCTCGATTTGCTCGCGGCGGAAGAGCTAGATGTCCTGCAACATGCAGCGGTCATTGGGCGCTACTTCTGGCCGAGCGCATTAGTCGCGCTTGCGCCGCATCTGGAGCGCGCGCGGCTGGATGTGGTGCTGCAATCGCTGATCGAGAAGGAACTGCTGATCTTCGCCAACCATAGTGCGACAAGCGTCGCGCCTCCCAATGAGCCAATCTTCAGCTTCAATCATGCGCTGACTCGTGAGGTCGTCTATGGCGCGATTGCGCGGACCCGGCGGGCGCACGAGCATGAGCGCGTGGCTGTCTGGCTGGAGACCCTGGCGCAGGGGCGCGAAGAGGAGTTCGCGGAACTGCTGGCGCAGCACTATCGCCAGTATTACATCCAGGCGAATCTCTCGCGTACACGTAATGCCGCGCGACGCCAGGCAGTGCTGGCGAAGGTGGTCCACTACCTGATGATGGCGGGCGACCAGGCCGCGGCTCGTCACGCCTCAAGTAAGGCTGATGGGTACTATACCGACACCATCCGCCTCATCGAAGAAGAAGGCCGCGTGGATGATGCGCCGTTGCGGCAGGCGCTGTTCACCAGGCGCGGGGATGCGCGCTGGGCTGCCCTCCGCGCCGATGAGGCATGGGCAGACTATCGCACGGCGCTAGAACTGTGGGCAGGCTACGAAATGCCACAAGGGGAGTCGGGCGAGAACGCTGAATCGGGGTCTGGCAGCCACGAACAGGCGCATCTCGACTGGCTCACCCAGGGCATGCGTCTCTATCGGTTGCTCGTGGCGCTGCCGACGCGGTACTCCCCCTATTTTCAGCAAGCGCCAACCCATGAAGAAATGAAGAGCTATCTCGACCGCGGACTCAAACTGGCCGATGCCGCTGGCTGCCATGACACTGCGGAGTATGCGGCGCTGCTGACGGCGACCAGCTTCTTCTGGATGTCCGCGGCGGAGCATCGTGGCGAGCGCGAGTTGATGGAGGCGTTGCGAAGCGCGCGCGAGGCCGTGCGTATAACGGAAGCCCTCGGCGATGACCCGCGTGGCGCGTCGGAGGCGCTCGATGCCTTGGGCAACCTGCTTGCCATTACTACCGATCTGCGTGGATTCCTGGAAACGATGGCTCGTCGCCTCCAGTGGGCGCAGCAGATCGACGATCCCAATGAACTGGTTGACATTCATACTGAGGTAAGTCAGGCGCATCAGGCCGTTGGCGAATACGCTGAGGCCGTGACGCACGCGCGCGCCGCACTGGACATTGCCCGCGCCGCCGAGACCGAGGCGCTCCAGGCGCATGCGCTCCGCGCGCTGGCTATCGCGTATTATGAATGGGATCACTGGGCTGAAGCGCTTGAAGCGGGTGAGGAACTACTGCGTGTTTCGGCGCAAGCGCAGCCACGGCTGTCCCACCGCCAGCTTGCGGCGATACTGGCGATGGCCACAATAAAGGCGCGCACGGGAGACCGTGACGGCTCGGACCGCCTCGCGCGTCTGGTAGCTGAGAACAGTCAAGCGTGTGATGTGCAGTACCTTGCCGTGGGGCGCGCCCGGCTCGCGTTGGCTTTGGGCGCTACACGCGAGGCGCGCCAGTTGCTGCTCACTGGGCTGGAGGACCGCGAGGGGCGCGTCGGTATGGCGATGCTGCTGGCCGAGCTTGCGGAGTTGCTGGCGCGCGAAGGCGATCTGGGGTTGTATGATCGCTATGGCCCACAGGCGTTAGAGCTTGGCTGGCGGTCTGGCGCGCGCAAAGCGCTGGCGCAGGCGATCCGCGCGCGAGGCATCGTGGCGATGGCAGCAGGCAGATGGGATGATGCGCTGGCCGACCTGGAAAGCGCGTTTACCCGCTACTCCGACCTCGGTACAGCCTGGGAGGAGGCGCGTACGCGGTACGCGCTGGCAGGCCTGTATCGTCGGCGCGGCGAGACAGGCGACGACCAGCGGGCGCATGATGAGTTGACGCGCGCGCAGGCGATATTTAGCTCGCTGTCCGCCGTACGTGACCTTGCGCGCACGCGCTCGGCTCTGGCCGGAGGAGACATCCGTCTGCCCTAGGGTTCTCCCGCTATACGCTAGGCAGGTTGAAACGCTGTGTGATCGTCGGCAATGGAACAGGAGGTGTGCTACGGCTTCGTCATCCGCGGCCAAGCACGCCGCACACTTCTGCCATCTCTGCGGCACGCGACTTCACAGCCGCTATCTCGTCTACAATGCCACACTTGTCGTCTGCGCGGCGTGCGATGCGTCTTCCCTACGCTGTGCGCGATGTGGCGTGCCTATCGCGCGAACTGCCATCCGAGGGACTGATCCGCTGTGCGCGACCTGCGCGCGCGACGCTCCCCGTTGCGCGGGATGTGGGCTGCCAATCACCTCGACGTGGTACACCTTCGAGGAGTTGCTCCCGGTAGACGCACCGCGCAAGTTTTGTCCGCGCTGTGTCCAGGGGCGCCCCCGATGCGATCTCTGTCGCGCGCCGGTCGCCGATGGCGCGCAACCGCTTGCGGATGGACAGTATCGTTGCGCTCTCTGCCGCTCCGAGATGGTGCGGGAGGTGGCCGACGTTCTGACGCTCTATCACGACGCTGTCACCCAGGTAGCGCGCGTACTGCGCGGACAGTTGCGTGAGTCGCCCCGACTGGAAATCGTCAGCCGACGCAAGATGGGCGAGATTCGGCGGCGCTACGAACACCGGTCGTCAGAACCAGCCGCCGCTAGCCACCATGTGCTGGGCTACTTTGTGCAGGCGCATGGTGTGAGCACTATCTACGCCGAGGCATGCCTGCCACGTGGGCTGTTACTCGGCACGCTGGCGCACGAGTTGGCGCATGCCTGGCAGACTGAGCAGGGGCTTCATCTGAAAGACGCTCTGGTGCGAGAAGGATTCGCGGAGTGGGTGGCCTATCGCGTGCTCACTGCGCGTGGCCTTTCGGCGCTGGCGGTACGGGCCACGCGCCGTGATGATATCTATGGGCGCGGCCTACGTCACTTCCTCAATATCGAGAACCGCTTCGGGTTCGCGGGCGTGGTGAAATGCGCCAATGGGCAGGCTCTGTAGGCAGGATGGTATACTGATGGCGAGGTATTACCATGACACAAGATATACAGCCCATTCCACTTGATGATTTCCTCAGACACATTGCCGAGAGTCTCGAAAAGGCACGACTTGCGGCTGAGGGTGTTGTTCTTGAGGACCAGGGAAATACGTATCGCATTACCTATGAAGGCCGTACAGCGCAAGGATCACATACCGCTCCTGATGAAGATCCATTTCTTGCGCTTTCAGGCGCATTTGAGTCCGCTGAGCCAGCGGATGTTGCCAACCACAAGCATGATTATCTGGCGGAAGCATATGACAAGCGGCACACGTTATGAGCAGGGTGTTCGTAGATACGTCGGCCTACTATGCATTCCTCGACCGAACCGATACATCACACACCTCTGCTCAATCCATCTTTCCCAAATTGCTTAGCGATGGATCCGATCTGTTCACTACAAACTTTGTGCTAGCAGAGACGCATGCTCTATTACTCAATCGCATCGGGCGCGATGCCGCTATGCGATTTCTCGATACATTCTTTCAAAGCACAATGATACTTATTCGTGTGACCGAAGCAGATGAGACGACAGCAAGGGAGATTCTCCGGGCGTCAAGCGACAAAGAATACTCCTATACCGACACCACAAGCTTCGCTGTAATGGATCGCCTTCACATCAAAGAGGCGTTAACGTACGATCACCACTTTGCCCAACAGGGGTATAGTATCGTGAACTGATGCCCCATTGGCGCGCACATCAAATCCCTGCTACATGTGTGGGTGGCTCACGAGACGTATTTTCAGTCATTTACGACCCTAACCCTCCGTTTGTATTGCCGTACTAGAGAATGGAAGCTCATGTGCCACACCCAAAGGCGGTGCTACCATAAAGGTATGGATGGCGCACACTCACCGCTCGTCTTTGGCGTCAGATAGACCCGCCAGGACGGTCTGTTTCTTGCATGGCGACAACAAGTATTAGCACTATGGCTGGGAAAAGGAGACGGCAATGGCGTTGAAAATGTCTCGAAGCATCTGGCGATACGCCGCGACTGCCGCCGCGCTGACGGTTGGCGGAGCAATGGCTGGCGGCGCGAGTATCGGCTATTATGTTGCCATGAGCCTCACGAAACCCCAGCGCGCTCGAATTACCGACGAATATACCATGAGTCCGTTTGAGACCGGCGCGGACTTCGAGGAGGTGACATTTGCCTCCCGAGCGGATCACAAGCTCCGTGGCTGGTGGCTGAACCGGCCCGAGACGAGCCGAGTCATCGTTGGCTGCGCGGGCTATCGCGGCAGTAAGGCGCAACTGGTTGGGATCGGGACCATGCTCTGGCGTGCGGGTTTCAATGTGTTTCTCTTCGACTATCGTGGTCATGGCAGTGACCTTGGCGTCCCGGTGACACTCGGCTTCCGCGAGATGGACGACTTCTTCGCCGCGCTCGACTACACCAACAGTCGGCTGCCTGGGGCGCGTATCGGCGTGTTTGGTGGCTCCATGGGCGCCGCGATAGCTATTATGGGGTCGTCGCGCCGCGACGACGTGCTGGCGGTTGTCGCCGATAGCCCATTCGCCCGTCACTCGGATGTCATCAGCTACCGCGTTCACCAGAGCGTACATCTGCCCGGCCAGCCGTTTACGCGCATTTCCGACTACTTCCTCTATCGGATGGCTGGCTATCGTAGCAGCGACATGGAGCCAGTGCGCTGGGTCGCGCAGCTTGCCCCACGGCCTTTGCTCGTGATTCACGGCACAGACGACACCTCGATTCCGGTCGAGCAGGGCATACAGGTCTACGATGCGGCGTGCGAACCCAAGGAGCTTTGGATTGGCCAGGGCGCAGAGCACTGCGGCACCTACTTCCTGGATCGTGCGGCGTACTGCGGGCGTGTCTCATCGTTCTTCGACCGCGCGCTCGGAGGCGCGCATGACCAATCGGAAGCGCTCACCGCGTAGGCTC
>JAICKD010000488.1 GCA_025928125.1 Ktedonobacterales bacterium | reverse complement strand
CGTGGGCCGAAGCAACTGGACGAAGGTGTCGTGCTGCTGCTGGAATTTCTCCAGCACCGTGGGCGGATAGGTCTGTACCGCGCCCAGCAGCTCCGCCGCGACATCCCAGGAGAGATCATCGGGCAGACGCAGCATCATGCGGAACGCCAGGATGCCCAGATCATAGATGCGGACGTGGATACGCCCGCTGAGCGATAGTCCCGCTAGGTCGAGCGTCACCTCGCCCGCGTGAAGCTCGAGCGGAAGCTGCGGAATCTCGATACTCCCGCCGCGCGTCACCACCGGGCGCACCCGCGCGGTCGGCGTCTTGAGCAGCGCATGCGCCCGCTCCAGGTCGAGGCCAAAGGCGACATCGTAGAGCTGATAGAGATAGAGTGTCGCCCGCTCGATCGCTGGCGGCGCGCTGGCTGGTGTCGTCACAATCTCACCCTGTACTGCATCACAGCGATTGGCAGGCTTTCCAATGCGGCGATTATAGCACTGGCAGCGGTATGCTATGCCACGTCACGCACAGGGTGCCGTCGCGGCGATATCTCTCTTCTCCCGCTGATACTTGCCAGGCTGCCCTCCTCAGTTACATATATTCCCTGAATCCTGAATTATATGGAGCAGGACACCAACGCAGCATATAGAAAACTGCTGTATCATGGGCAGTGCTGGCGGAGACGAGGGAGGTGGCGATTCATGCGCGATGGTCGGCGAATCATTCTCATGCGCGGGCTGCGCCAGGGAGCCTATGGGCTGCTGGCGGTCGTGCTGGCTATTGCGCTCACCCGTGACGGTTTCTCGCCCGCCGCCATCGGCGCACTCGTGGCTGTCTCGCTGGTCGGCGATTTTCTGGGTACGCTAATTATTGGCCACTACGCCGACCGCTGGGGACGGCGCCGCACACTGGTGGCGCTCGCGCTGCTGATGGCGCTCACCGGCCTCATCTTCGGCTTTCTGCATTGGTATCCGCTCCTCTTGCTGGCGGCGTTTGGCGGCACGCTCGGCACATCCAACTCGGAGACCGCGCCGTTCCTGCCCATCGAACAGGCGATGCTCGGCTCGCAGGGGTCGGGCGCTGGGCGCACCGCGTTGTTCGCGCGCTACAACCTCGTCGCCTCCATTGCGGGCGCATGCGGCGCGCTGATCGCCGGGCTGCCCGCGCTACTCGCCCAAAACGGGCTGCCATTTGATACCTTGCTGGCGGGCGCCTTCTGCCTCTATGCGCTGGTGGCGCTGGTGGTGGCATGGCAGGCGGCGCGCCTCTCCACGGTCGTCGAGGTGAAGGCAGGCGCGCTCCCAGAACAGGGCGCGCTCTGGTGGCGACTGATACCGCCGCTGCCCCACTCGCGCGGTATCGTGGCGCGGCTGGCGGCGCTCTTCAGCGTGGACGCCTTCGCTGGCGGGCTGATCGGGCAGACGTTGCTGGCGCTCTTCTTTCATCTGCGCTTTGGGGCCGATCTCGAAATGCTGGCAGCGCTCTTCTTCTGCGCCAACCTGCTCTCCGCGCTTTCGTTCCTGGCGGCGCCGTGGCTGGCGAGGCGCTTCGGGCTGCTCAACACGATGGTCTTTACCCATCTGCCGAGCAATATCCTGCTGATGCTGGTCCCGCTGATGCCCACGTTCCCGCTCGCCGCTGCCCTGCTGCTGGTCCGGCAGTGCCTCTCGCAGCTTGATGTGCCGACGCGCCAGGCGTATACGATGGCGCTGGTCGATCCCTCCGAACGGACAGCGGCGGCCAGCGTTACCTCGCTCGCCCGAAGCGCTGGCTCGGCAACCAGCCCGATTCTCGCGGGCGTGCTGCTCCAGGGGCCGCTGATCGTGTTGGGGCTGCCACTGCTGCTAGCGGGCGGTCTCAAAGCTGCCTACGACGTGGCGCTCTGGGCGGTCTTCCATCGCGTACCCGAAGACGTGGTCACAAAAGGACAGGAGGGATAAAGACACGCGCGACATGCGCTTCGGCAATGATCCGCCAGTTGTGTTATAGTACTGACGTAGTTGATCGCGAACGCACGATGTATCTCGTCCTGGTGGGCTATGTCTGATCGAGTTTCTCTCTTCAGCATGAAATCTCCACGAGTCCGCGAGTGCCGCATAGATTGACTTGTCACGGAGTATTGGACGCTGACGCCATCCGTGCGTCGGCATGATTCTGCTTGAAGGAGGGAGCCACATGGCCACCCGGATTTACGTGGGCAATCTGCCCTATTCAGCTGACAACGAGCAGCTTGTTCAGATTTTTAGCGCATATGGCGAGGTCGTCGAGGCTACGGTCGTGATCGACCGCGATAGTGGCCGCAGCAAGGGCTTCGGCTTTGTTCAGATGTCTGACGACGCCGCCGCGCGCAACGCTATCGCATCCCTCAATGGGACGATGCTCGACAACCGGACGATTCGTGTGAACGAGGCGCAGCCGCGCCCCGAGCGCTCCAGCGGGGGCTACGGTCGTCGCAACGACTGGTAGCCTGACACACTGAGCCTGACTCAGCAACAACAGCACAACAACAAACAGACGAGGGTGTGTGATACCCTCGTCTGTTGCTTTATGGCCTTGGGGTGTCGTTCGTAGCTCGGCGTTGGCGGTATGCCGTCAGCCTATATCGAGCGAAATACCCCCTCACGCTCGCCAACACTCGCCAGCGCCTTCGGGATCTCACCCCGCGCCCACAGTAGTACGCCGTCTCGCGCGACATGAGATATGAAGAGGTCATCCCAGCCGGACAAGTCTGAAGTCGTTATAATCGCCTGTATCCTGAGAGCCGGAACCAGATGCCCATGCTCGCGCTCGCCAATGGTATGGTGAAGCGCAATCATGAGATCGAGCGGCAGTGGGTCGCCATCCGTTTCAGAATCTACTAGCACTAGCAGGTCAACATCACTTGGCCGACGATGCGAAAGCGGGCGTTCCTCATGGCGCGCCACTGAACCGAAGAGGATCACCGCAACCACCTCAGGATGCACACGCGCCAGGTCAGCCACGACAGCGGTCAACAATGTGGCTGTACCTGGGTCGAGCCACGGCAGTCTTCACAAGAGATGCGAAGTCTCTATATCACGATGAGCGGGCTGAGCCGACCTGTTTATGTTGTTATCCACTCTCAACTCTGCGCCCTTATCTTCCTATCTTTAAGGTACTCAGTACGGAAGTGGAGGCGCAAGCGAAGAAAAGAACATGATTAAAGCCACAAACAATGTACACAAACCTATAGATCCGGGGCATACTCCTATTCCGCCAAGCGGAGTAGTTATTAAACCAAAACCACACAAGCCAATACCTATCCAGAATAGCACTTTTGCAGCCTGTCGCGACTTTCGGGCGTTTTCTCTAGCTTGCGCCTGGACATTTAGTGTGCAGATGTCACATCGGTAATGGCCGCTATAATAAATTCCATTGGAACCCTGTGTTCCTATCCACTGAATATGCCGTACACACATCGCCCGACCGCATAAATTGCAGCGGTTATCTATGGGATTCCCACAGTTGGGAAAATCACAGGCCAAACGGACAGTATTTCCGCCGTGCGAGTACATGCCTTGATCCTTGTTATTAGAGCAGAATTAATGGCTAACTGATGCATAGCCATTATCCTCCCATTGCTTTGCCAAGT
>JAICKD010000548.1 GCA_025928125.1 Ktedonobacterales bacterium | reverse complement strand
GGTCGGGCGTGGGGTCAGGACTCCCGGCGTCCGACGTGTCATCAGAAGCGTCATCAGAGGCCGCCCGAGCGCTCGCCACTGGTGTTGCCACGGGTTTGGTGACCGCCAGCAGCAGGTATCCAGCCGTGAGAGGGAAGATATTGAGCAGCAGCACGACCCAGGCGAACGTGAAGCCGGGCTTGAAGAGAATCTGGGGCGTGAGTGGCATGCGGACCATCAGGATGATGACAAGGGCAGGCACGACCAGCAAGAGCCATTGCAGGCGCTGGGCCATCCGCAGCACGTGTTCCGCCCATGAGTCAGGCGCGAGAGAGAGGGCGCGGCGGTGGGCAACGGCAAATTGCAGGAAGAGATCCAGCACCAGTGCGGTCTGGAGCAACGCGAGCACGATCAACAGGTGGGCGATATCCTGGCCCGTTCCCAGTTCGCCACGTGTGAAGATACGCGCATAGATGACGCCCGCGGCTACCACCGCTCCAATGATAGGGACAAGCGCGAGTGGGTTTCCGCGCATGCGCATCCAGGGAATCATGCGTTCTCCCTCTGCGGACTGTATGATCCTTGGCGAACCCAGGTGATTCTGGCCCTGGGTACCTCCGCGCTACGCTTCCAGCGCCGCGCGATCACTCTGACGATTAGAGTCCAGTATAGCAGACGTGCCAGGTCGCGGCACAGCCACGTGGCTATCGTGGCTACTTTAGCTGCTAACGAATGCTTTCCACAAACCGTACCCGCCAGGCTAAGCCGATGCGCTATCTTGCGGAGTTGCCGTCGATGTGCCTGCGCTGCTGGCTCGGCGTCGCAGAGCATGGCGCGCCAACCAGGAGACGATTGCGACAATGGCCATCAGTCCCAGTCCGATGATATAGATGGCCAGCCCCGGATGGAACGTAGCCCACAACCAGCTATCATGCGCGGCCAGTCCTACTCCCATGTTTGCCAGAATCTCAACCACTGCGCCCACGCCCAAGTAGGCGAAAACGAGGCAGCTGTACATAACCGATGCTCGGACCATCCAACGCAACAAGCGTACACGCACTGAGGTATTTCCTTTCATCACCTTCGGCTGTTGGCTAGTTCAGGAACCCGTCTCGTCATGTGGAGGCTGTGCAATATCTGGGGTAGATGATCCTGATTGTGTGTTGGTCCGGGTGAGCGCTCCACTGGTGCGCCCTTGTATCCCGAGGACGAGGCCGGAGGCAAAGCATATCCATATGCCGACGATAGCGACCTGGAGAAGCCACTCGCTTAGCTGCCCCGCAGAACTGGGCTGTACGACAAACAGGACGAAGGCTGCCGTCGTCATTGCGATCTCGGCTGCGGCAAGTACCCTCCATGCTGGGAGGAACCACTGCTTCGGGGGTCGATAGGGTAGCCCGATGAGCGACATAGTCAGGAGACACATGAAACCAACAATACTCAAGCACCAGGCAATGTGCTGAAGATAGAGTTGCGCCGCGGCGTCAGGGCCATACATAGGCAGCGCGCAGGCCATGAGGAGCAGCACGATGGCCCCTATATGCAGGGAACCTATGAGCCAGAAATTGGCGCTCTGACGGCGCGGTGGCGTCGGCGGCATACCGCTTGCAGCATCACCGTGCATGAAGTATCCCTTCTTAAAACTCGGCAGTGCCATCAGGGGCGTTTAGTACGCGCTTTCCAGTATATCAGCCTCCTGCCAGCCGATTGCCGGAAAAGCCTGAATTGTGAGCCTAGATCAGGATGGCGCGAAGGTGATGGGCAGATTCTTGACGCCGTAGACAATCGAGCTTTCCACCCACCGGATAGGCGCGTCGGGAATGCGGCGGATGTCGAGGAAGCGGATTGTCAGCGCTTCGAGGGCGAGACGCGCCTCCAGACGGGCGAGTGGCGCGCCGAGGCAGAAGTGGATGCCATGGCCGAAGGCGAGATGCCGATTGGGCGCGCGCGTGATGTCGAAGACGTGGGCATCGGGGAAGCGGGCCTCGTCACGGTTGGCGGAGCCGATCCAGGCGACGACGGGCTGGCCGGGGCGCGTGAGGACACCGGCGAGATCAGTCTCGCCGGTAGCCGAGCGGAACATCGACTGGACCGGCGAGCGATAGCGCAGCACCTCTTCGATAGCGCTGGGAATGAGATCGGGCTGCGCGCGCAGGCGTTCGTAGACCTCAGGCTGTTCGTCGAAACAGAGGATGGCATTGCCAAGCAGATTGGTAGTCGTCTCGTTGCCAGCCACGAGCAGCAACACGCAAAAGCCCATCAGCTCCATCGCGGTGAGCCGCTTGCCATCGATCTCGGCAGCAATGAGATGGCTGATAAGGTCGTCTCGTGGCTCGGCCGTGCGCTCGGCGATGAGGCCGCTGAAGAACCGCGCCATCTCGCGCTGAGCGTCCATGAAGGTGAGACCGCTATCGGTGGTGGAGACGATGGCGTCCGACCAGCGTTTGAACTGGACGCGCTCGGAGGTGGGAATCCCAAGCATCTCGGCGATGACAATGACCGGCAGCGGATCAGCAAGGTCCGCGATGAAGTCCATGCGACCAGCAGCGACGACCGGATCGAGCAGTTCGTCGATGATCGCCGTGATGCGCGGGGCAAGCTGGGCAATGGCGCGTGAGGTGAACGCCTGCGTGACGAGGTTGCGCAGCTGGCGGTGACGCGGCGGATCGGAGCTGATGAGGCTGGCGTTCAGCGCCGAGGAGGCGTCGCGCGCGCCGCGTTCGGACGAGAAGGCCTCGTAGTCCGAGAGGGCGCGTTGCACGTCGTCGTAACGAAAGACCGAGAGCACGCCGGAGGCGGGGTCCACCCAAGCCGGGGCGTCGCGCCGCATCCGCTCATACCAGGGGAAGGGATTAAACGCCCGTTCGCGAGAATCGTCCGCGCGCTGTGTCGATGGCTCCATAGTCACGTCAGCTCCTTCGTTGTGCGAGATAGCACGTTTTGCGCACTCCGGGCGCGGCGGGATGGATGTGCGCTGCCACTTCGCCAACTGTAGCACGTGGCGTGCGGAAATGCGACGTGCGAAATCCGCTATGAAACGCCGCGCGGAAAATGGAGAAGCCGCCCGAGCATACGCTGAGCGGCTTCTGGCTTGTTTCTCCTTGTCTCCTCGGATGCTACTTGATAGTTACAGAATCGAGTTTGATATCCATCGCCGTTGCGCCATCCGAGCCGATGGAGCCGAACTGATAGGCGCTGATCATCTCGCCACCAGCTTTCGT
>JAICKD010000792.1 GCA_025928125.1 Ktedonobacterales bacterium | reverse complement strand
GTCAACGTGCAGGTCAATATCGAAGCCGAGCAGCAGCGCCAGCAAATCGGCGCGTTGCATGTGGACTATACGGGGCTGGGCAACGGCCTCAAGGTGACGATTACACCGCCGGAAATCGCCGTGACCCTCAGTGGCTCGCGCGACCGCCTGCGCCAGCTAAGTGCGAGTGACATCAAGGTACTGGTGGACTTGCAGGGGCGCACGGCGGGCACATATACCATCGTGCCTAGCGTCAATGTGCCGCCGGGACTGACCCTGGCCGATACGCCGCCCTCGGTGCAAGTACGGATCGAGCCGGTGGCGACACCCACCCCAACGCACACACCCACGCCCGTGCCGACACACACGCCCACGCCAACTCCGCCGCCATCACCAACGCCAGGCGCGACGCCAGTCGGGCAGACGGGCAGTCGGTTCTCCTCAGCACGGCGCCAGTCTTCAGACGCAGCGCCGTTCTAAACTCACTGTCCGTCTGCCCGCCTCGCTAGGACGATTTTTCGAGTTGATGGGTGAGGAGGATCGCTTCGGCGATCTCGCGCATGGATTTGCGGGTATCCATGCTGGCCTTGCGGATGCGGTGGAACGCCTCGGCTTCCTTCAGCCCCTGGCTCTCCATGAGCACACCCTTCGCCTGCTCGACGACTTTCCGCGTCTCCAGCGCGTCCTTGAGGTTATGCACCTCTTTTTCGACCATCTGGAACTCGGCGAAGCGCGCCAGCGCGATCTCGACCGAGGGCAAGAGTTCGGCCTCGCGAAACGGCTTCACCAGGTAGGCGACGACGCCGGCCTCCTTTGCGCGCTCGACAAGCGCTTGCTCGCTGAACGCGGTCAGCAGCAGCACGGGCGCGAGCCGTTCCTTCGTCAGTTCGCGCGCCGCCGTAATGCCGTCCATCCCGGGCATCTTGATGTCCATGATGACCAGGTCCGGCCGGAGTTTATGGGCCAGTTCGACCGCGACCGCGCCATCACTCGCCTCGCCGACCACCTCGTACCCGAGGTTGGTCAGCATTTCGCCCAGGTCGAGCCGGATAATTGACTCGTCGTCAGCGATGACGACCCGGCGCTTGCGCGCTCGTCCCTCGGGTTGCGGTACCGCCACGGTCCGTCCCTCCGCTAACCATTGCCAATAACCAACCATGCATCGAGCGGTTCTACATTCAGTACGCGCTCGTTAGTATACCACTGTCGAGCTGAGGTGAAGAAAACTGGACGAATTGTCAGGGTGCACAGGGCGAACAGGGCCGGCGGCCGGGCCATGCATCCAAGCCAATAGGCGCGTATACTTCCCTGGCCAGGCTGCTCAACCGATAGCGGGAACAATTTGCCTGGTGCTGAACGTGCGATTTCCGACAACGGGGCAATGATGCTCGACCCTCCGGAGGCCGCCAGCGGCCAACCGCCAGCGCTCGCGATTCAGTTGCTCGGTGGTTTTCAGGTCACAATCGGCGCTACACCAATCCCGGCAAGCGCCTGGCGACTCCGCAAAGCGGCGAGCCTAATCAAACTCCTTGCGCTCGCGCCAGCACATCGCCTCCCCCGCGAGCAGGTGCTGGAGGCGCTCTGGCCGGACCTGGAGCCGGTGGCGGCGCTGAATAACCTGCGCTACACGCTCCACATCGCCCGGCAAATCCTGGAAGCGCCGCCGCATTCGGCTGAACGCGCGCTCCACCTCCACGGCGAGCAACTCAGTCTCCAGCCGGCAGGCGAACTGCACATTGACACCGAGGCGTTTGCGGCGGCTGCGATGGCCGCGCGGCGCACAGATGATCCGGCTGCGTACGAGGCAGCGCTGGCGCTCTATGCTGGCGAGCTGTTGGCCGAGGATCAGTATGAAGATTGGGCCGCCAGCCAGCGAGAAACGTTCCGCGATACCGCGCTGGCGCTCCTGAGCGAGCTGGCCGCGCATTATGAAACCCGTGGAGATCGGCGCCGCGCGATCACCGCCCTGGGGCGGCTGGTGCACTGGGAGCCTGCCCACGAAGAAGC
>JAICKD010000599.1 GCA_025928125.1 Ktedonobacterales bacterium | reverse complement strand
GGCGGAGAGCGTGCGCGGCGGGGCGGCTGATTCGGCGGCGCGAGTCGCGACGGTGGCCACGGACGTGACGGATGACGCGCAGGTACGCGCGTTGATGCAGGCGGCCTTGGAACTGACTGGGCGCATCGATCTGCTGGTGACGAGTGCGGGTATCGGGCGCGGCGGGCGGATCGAGGATCTCTCCTCGGCTGACATGCGTCAGATGCTGAATGTCAACGTGATGGGCGTCTACAACTGCGTCCAGGCGGTCGTGCCGACGATGCGCGCGCAGGGCGGCGGCCAGATCGTGCTGCTCAGCTCGGTGGCGGGCAAGCTAGGCGTGCCGACGCTCTCCGGCTACTGCGCCAGCAAGTGGGCCGTGCGCGGCTTCTCCGGCGCGATGCGCGCCGAGCTATTCGGGACGGGCATCGGCATCACGACGGTCTATCCGGCATGGGTGGATACGCCGATGGTGCAGCAGGCGACGGAGCAGAACGGTGGGCTGGAGATCGAGGTGCTGCTCAAGCCGGAGCAGGTGGCGGACGAGATTCTGCGGGCGGTGCGCGAGGGCAGGCGCGACCTGACGTTGGCGCAGAACCCGGACATTCAGCTACTCATCGAGCTAACGAAGACTGATCCCGACCGCGCGGAGGATGGCGCGGGCTTCGCTTTCCAGCGCCGGGTACAAAGCTAGGCTACGGACATGGGGGCTTTTTGTCCGTCTATCCGCGCTCTGGTGGGTTGTACTGCGCAGGCAGAGAGCGGAAGTGCAACGATTGCTTGACACCCTTGTCGGTGTGGGACTCTACTGGATGGTGCATGGGGGACAGGGCTACAGACGGGGCGTGTGGGTCGTACTCAGCAACGGGAGGTACGGAGCGATGCCCACCTATGTCAACCTCATAAAGTTCACCGACCAGGGGATAAAGAACGCCAAAGACACGGTGCAGCGTGCTGCTGCATTTCGTGGTGACGTTGAGCGTCGAGGCGGTAAGTTACTCGGCATCTACTGGACTCAGGGACAGTACGACATTGTTACCACCATTCAGGCTCCCGACGAGCAGACGGCAATGGCCGCTGCGCTTGCCGTCGCGAGCCTGGGCAATGTGCGCACAGAAACTCTGCGTGCGTTCGACGAGAGCGAGATGCAGTCTATCATTCAGAAAATCTGACCCCTGTTAACCTCGTTGGCGGCCTTGCCCTGCATGCTCTTGCCAGACGGTGTTGCGGAGAATACACGCCCCTCCTAAACAGGGAGGGGCGTGTTTATTGCCCTACAGATTATTCAACGCGCTCTAGTTGTAGACGCTCGATCATATGCGTGGCGTGATGGCAGCGGTTGCTGTGTGTACTACGCGAAGGATGGCGCGGGCTTCGCCTTCCAGCGCCGGGCGCAGGGGCAGCCATAAGCCGTCACGGGGTGTGGCCTAAACGACCCCGCGTCGATGATCCAGACCGAGCGCACGGTAGGATTTCTGCCATGAGGAATCGTACCATTACCCGTGCAAGATGTAGAAGCGCTTCATGCCGCGGCTAATCCTCTGTAGGGCGGAATGGTTCGCTGGCCAGCTACAATTGTTGCAGGGAAGGAGATGTGCGCTATGCGGATTGCGCGACTGGCGGAGGAGAATCCGCGGACGCAGGGGCCGGAGCGGCGCGCGTGGTATCGCCGCCCCAGTCCGGCGCACCTGCGTGCGGTCGCGGCGCTGGTGGAGGATGCGCTGGCGGCGCGGTCGGCTGGCGGGCCGTCGCGGGCGGTCGTGCTGGGGGCGGGCGCGTGTACCGAGGCGCCGCTAGAGCGGATCGCGCGGAGCTTCGAGCAGGTGCTGCTGGTCGATGTGGATGTGCCGGGGATGGCGCGCGCCCGCGATGAGCTTTCCGCGTCACTGCGCAGCCGGGTAGACTTGCTCCAGGCCGATATCACCGGAGGGGCGAGCGACGCGCTGGCCGAGGAGCTACGCGCGCAGCCCTGGCGCGACCTCGCCCGGCTCGGCGCAACCGCTCCGCTGGAAGCCGCCGCGTCCTGCCTGGAGCGCTGCCCCGTACCCGACCCGCCGCAACTGCCGGGACTGCTGGCGCGGGGATATAGCCTCGTCTTCAGCGATCTCGTGTTGACGCAGCTATTTAGCCTGCCGTTGTTGGATGTGGTGGATACGCTCTCGCTCTACGCGCCCGACGCGGTTGACCTGCGCGAGACGCATGCGCGCTACCGGCAGGCGGCGCAGGCATTCCGGCGGCGCATCGCGCTGGCGCATCTCGCGCTGCTGGCTGGGCTGCTTGCGCCAGAGGGCGCCGCGATTTTCGCCAGCGACCGGACAGGACATCTGTTGCCGCCGACGAGCGGGCCGCACGCGCGCGATCCACGTGAAACGCTGACGGTGTTGCCCGACGACGTGCTTGCTATCCCCGCCGATCTGACGGCGCGCTTCCAGCTAGTCGGTGCGCCGCGCACCTGGGAGTGGCTCGTCTCCGCGCCGGACGCCATGCACTTCGGGCGGATGTATGAGGCGGTGGGGGCTGTGCTCAGGTGTAAATAGGGCGCGTAGCACTAGACAATGAGGATAAGGATTGAGAGCGGGACGAGAGCGAGGCGGGCCGATGTCGCCACGACTGACCGATTGGAGCCTGGCGCTGGCGGTCACGCTGGCCTTCGTGACCGGCGTCGTCAGCCTCGTCAGCGGGCATCCCGAGGAGTGGCTCATCTTCGCGGCCCATGGCGCGGCGGGCCTCTGGCTGGTGCTGCTGCTCTGGGGCAAGTTGCGGCGCGTGCTGCCCCGGCTGGCTCGTCCGCGGTTATGGGATCGGCGCACAGCATTTGGCGCGCTGGCGGTAGTGATCGTGGCGCTGGCGCTCGGCACGGGGATCGTGTGGGTGGCGGGCGGCACGCTCTACTTCCTCGACTGGGGTCTGCTCAACTGGCACATTCTGCTCGGCTTCGTGCTCACCGTGCT
>JAICKD010000583.1 GCA_025928125.1 Ktedonobacterales bacterium | reverse complement strand
GATCGAGCGGACACTGAATGGTCTGCGTATGCATGCGCCGAGTCGTCACCCGTGCGATACGCACCGGCGGTGTCATCATCTCCGCCATCCCAGGCTCCTTATTAGGTCTACTCTCGTGATAAACAGGCAAACAAAGATGCTTCCCGCGAACAGCGAGCGCAAGCGATACCTCATCTATAATACTGGGTTTGTATAGAGGCGCTCGCCGCGCCAGGGCCAAAAACATAGCCTCTTCCCTGAGGAATGTCCTTCTATGACCGCCAGCATGGGGGAGAGGTTCCGCATATATATAGAAACGGAGACGACAGCAAAAAACCACGTTTCTGGGCGGCATCCGCCAGAATTCGCCAGCATCCGCCGCGAGCGCTCAGGGGGTCTGCGGTGGCGGCGGTGTCAGCACGGGAACGCTTGGTGGCGTCTGTGCGGCGAGCGGCGCTGCGCCTGCGGCGTCATTGTCTTCGATCTCTGAGCTTATCCCGGCGGAGAGAATCGGCACCATAGTCGGCTGGTCTACCCAGTCGCCTTGGCCTTGGGGCAACTCGTCGTGGACGATCGCTGGCAGCGCGTCGACAATCATCGATGTTGGTGGAGGCGGTGGCGGGCTTGCGGGCGCATCCTCAACAGCCGACTCCGCCAGATCGTATGCGCCACTAAACGCCGCCTCGCGCTCTGTCTCGCTGGCCTGATACGGCTCATCGTCCATCGGCGCCATCGGCACAGGATAATCCTGCTCGGTGGTGTTCAAGACATCCATCGTCTCCATCAGGTCAGCCATCGGCGCGGGCAGGCTCTGGCCGTCGTCGGCGTAGGCAATCTCGGCGGGAACGCCCAGGCTCGTGATGGCGGCGTCGTAGCGGTGCGCGAACATTTGCAGTCCCTGCACGATGCGATGACGGGCGGCGCTGGGCCGAATCCCCAGTGCCGTCGCCACCTCGGTCTGATTCAGTCCCGCCACCAGATGGAGCGCCAGGCACTGCGCGTCGCCATAGGGCAACTCCGCGAGGACGGCGCGTATCAGGCGGTGGCGCAGCTCCTCGCGCGGGGTCATCGTGTCGATCTCTGGATCAACCGCCTCCGCCGCCGCTTTGGCTGCTCCCCTAGCCCCACTCGCGCCATTCGCCTGCGGCTTCTCATCGGGCGCTGGCGAATCCCCAGAGTTCCAGATGAGCTGGCGTACCTGACGCCGGGTCGAGCCGGTGATCTCCGCAATCTTGTCCAGTCCGGCGCGCAATCGGTCCGAGGCGCTGCCGGGGAGGCCATCCATCAGCAGGCCGCGCGGGCCGGGGGGAGCGTTGAGGCGCGACTGACGAGCGCGTTTGGGGTGGCGCAGAGCGTCCAGGCCCGTCTCGGTGGCGGCGCGCAACAGCCAGAGCCGCAGGTGGTCCCCGCCATGTGGACCGCGCACGCGCCGCTCCATCCGCACGAAGATCTGCTGGGCCATCACATGTGATTGGGCAGCGTCACCAGTCAGCCGGGCGAGGTAGCGCACGACCGGGGGCTGGTAGCGCGCGATCAACGCGGCCAGCGCCCACTCAGCGCCCGCGCGCGCCTGAGCGGCCAGACGCAGCTCGCGTTCCTCCTCGGCGTCCATCCGAGGTGTGGGGAAGGGCGCCATATCCTGCCAGACCATGCGCATCTGCCTTCCTGATTGCGCCAGGCCACCTGCCGCACGACTCATCAAACGTTGGATAGCATGCTGGCGCGCATTCGCACGTTACCGACCAGCCAGCGCACACCATCCGCACCTAGTACATGACGATTTGGCCCTTCGCCTCGCAACGGTCCGCTCCAAAACAGATGGCCCTGTATGAGGCAAGTCGCCAGATGCGCCCTCATCATACTGGCCCATCTGGCGACTTGCCTAGTGGCAATTGTCGCGTTTGGAGCTATCTCGATTGTCCCATAGCCGCGCCTGAGCGTCTATCGGTGAGATTGCTGAAGTTGCGTGGCGGATGCGTGGCGGCGCTGCGGTTCTGACCGCGCACGCATCCCGTTGGGGTCCTATGTATGCTATGCGTCACGATTGGCCGGATTGACCGAAAGCATCGGCAGCGGCTTGCCAGGCGTCCCGGGCGTGGCAGCCGAGGCTGGCTCGGCCTGGTCGTGGATGCCGGTCTTGCGGGTGCGGCCACTGCTGACGGGGCCGAGCGCCTCATCGCCGGGATAGACCAGCTTCGCCTCGTGTTCTGGCAGAATGCTCGCCACTTCCTTGAGCACCTCGGCCAGGAACTGATCTTCAGGCACCGTGCGCACGAACCGGCCCTTACGATAGATGGCGCCCTTGCCGCGCCCGCCAGAGAGACCCACATCGGCGTCGCGCGACTCGCCCGGACCATTGACCAGGCAGCCCATCACGGCGACCTGGATCGGCGTCTGAACCTTCGTCAGCCGCTTCTCGACCTCATTGGCGATCTTGAGCACGTCGATCTCGACGCGCCCGCACGAGGGACACGAGACGAACGTGACCCCGCGCGACCGCAGTTCCAGCGAGCGCAGAATCTCATAGGCCACCGGAATCTCTTCCTCCGGCTCGGCGGTTAGCGAGACGCGGATGGTATCGCCGATGCCGTCGGCCAGCAGCAGCGCGAAGCCAATGGACGACTTGACCGCGCCCGTGACGAGCGTACCCGCCTCGGTGATTCCCAGGTGCAGCGGCACATTGCAGGCGTCGGCGAATTTGCGGTACGCCGCGACGGCGGTCAGCACATTCGAGCTTTTCAGCGAGACCTTGTAGTTGGTATAGCCCAGATCGTCGGCCATGCCGCAGTATTCGAGCGCCTTCGCCACCATCCGGCCGACCAGCTCTTCGCGCTCTTTGCGCCGCTCCTCCGCCGGGTCGCTCTGGATGAACGTGCCGTCGTCGAGCCGCTTCACGCTGACCTTGCGCATCTGTTGCTCACGATCCAGCGCGTCTATCGAGCCGGAGTTGACGCCGATGCGCATGGCGATGCCCGCCTCCTTCGCCGCCTTGACGATAGTGACGAACGACTCATGGCCATGGAGCAGGTTCCCAGG
>JAICKD010000688.1 GCA_025928125.1 Ktedonobacterales bacterium | reverse complement strand
CGAGCTGCGAGGTATACCAGGCAGTTACAGCCGTCTCCCATGGAACGTAGACCGCCAGGCTCAACACTTCACCAGCAGCCACCAGAATGAGACCGACGCAGAATCCTCCCACAAAGATGCGTCGCTGGTCGCCTGGGACACGTCGAGCTCCAACCAGGAGATAGATCAGGCCGCCGAGCGGTAAGCACAGCAAAAGCCACGCATCACGCGCTCCGGGTGCCAACACCAGTGCGGGCAAAGGTGGAGCTGTCGTCGGTGAGCGCATCGCTACGCGACGGCGCCGCGCGGGCGGACGAGCGAGAGCATCGGCTCGCCGCTGTCGAGCATGTTGACGATGCGCGAGCCGCCGGAGTTCGTGGGCGTGCGGGTGGTGAAGCCGATGGCTTTGAGCATCTGCGGCTGCTGGGCGGCGCGTAGCTCCTCGGCAACCAGCCAGAGCAGGTCGGAGACATCCATCTCCAGCGCCTCGGCCAGCCGCTCCAAGACGACCGGCGAGGGATATTTCTTGCCGCGCTCGATCTCGCCCAGGTAGACCACTGAGATAATCGAGCGCTCGGCCAGCTCCTTCATCGTCAGGTGGCGCGCGGAACGCTCGCGCCGGACGACCGTGCCAACGGTTTCCTGCAAGTCAGCCATGTGGTCGCCTCCTGACCATCGCAATCGCCCCGACGAATCCCGGCAGAGTCCGCTATCTATGCTCTCAGCATACCTCGGCTCAGCGCCTATGCTGAGAGCATCGCTTTCCCCTTCAATTCTACGCCAGACCGGAGTACCGTTCAAGCAAGATCGTACCGCCGGAGCGAGATCCGCGCCACAGGCCGCACCGTTCCAACGATACCAACACTACGAAAGGGATACCACCGATGATGCACTTTCAGCCGTATCTGGTCCACGAGGTCAAGCCCGCCTCGCCGCCGCCCACACCCATCGTCTTCGAGCGCGCCGACCCCGCCCGGTGGGAGTATCACGTCGTCGCGATCGATCCGCGTGAGGACGAGCCGCTGGACGAGCAGGCGCTGGCGACGCTGGGGAGCGATGGCTGGCTGCTCGCCAACGTCCTGACGCTGCCCAGCGGCCAGACTATCTCGCGTATCTACTACTACTTCGTGCGCCAGTCCGAGTAGTGACATTTCCAGATTCGCCCGCCAGCGTGCGGGTAGGAGGATCACCCACCATGTCGTATGAGCCATATCAAGCCTATCAGGCGTCAGCACCTTGGGCCGCGGACGCCGCCAGCCTGGTCATTCCTACTGTCATCGAGTCGGGGTCGCGGGGCGAACGCGCCTACGATCTCATCTCGCGGCTGCTCCGCGAGCGTATCGTGCTGGTCAACGGGATGGTCGAGGACCAGATGGCCAACCTCATCATTGCCGAGCTGCTCTTCCTCGCCGCCGAAAACTCCGACCGCGAGATCAACATGTACGTCAACTCGCCGGGCGGCGTGATTACCGCTGGACTGGCAATCTACGACACCATGCGCTCGATTCGCAGCCCCATCGCTACCACCTGTGTCGGTATGGCCGCCAGCTTCGGCACAGTCATATTGATGGCGGGCGATCCCGGGAAACGCTATGCGCTGCCGCACTCGCGCATCCATATCCACCAGCCATGGACGCAGAGCGGACCTGGTGGTCAGGTCACCGATATCGAGATTCACGCGCGCGAGATGCTGCACACCCGTGAGGTCATGAACGAGATCATGGCGATGCATACCGGCCAGCCGCTGGAACGCATCCAGCACGACACCGAGCGCGACTACTACATGAGCGCCGAGGCCGCCCGCGACTATGGTATCGTGGACGAGGTGCTGCAACTGGAGGACTGGCACGCGCGGGGGACGAAGAGCCTGAAGGCCAGCGAGCGGTAGGGGGACTGCCCTCTCCCCCAACCCCTCCCCGGCGCGGGGAGGGGAGCCAGAGCGTTCATGTGAGCATGCCGCCGCTGGCTAGAGTCCTATAATCCCGGTCATTCCGCGCCTGCGTCCATGGGAGGCGGATTCGGTACGATCACGATTAGCCGCGGCATTCATGCCGCGAAGCTCGCCCACCACATCCCTCGCCCGTACCTGTTTGATATATGTGAAAGGACAACCCCATGCGCGTACTGATTCTCGGCGGCACGCAGTTTCTGGGACGCCATCTCGCGGCTGCCGCGCTGGCGCAGGGCCACAGCGTGACCCTCTTTAATCGTGGCACGAAAAGCGAGGGGCTATTTCCCGAGGCGGAGCATCTGCGCGGCGACCGTGACGGCGACCTGACCGCGCTGCACGGGCGCGCGTGGGATGTAGCCATCGACACCAGCGGCTACGTACCCCGTGTCGTGCGCGCATCGGCGGAGCTGCTGGCCAACGCCGTCGAGCATTACACCTTTGTCTCCAGCATCTCAGTCTACGCGGGCTGGCCCGAGGCGCCGCACATCGACGAGACAGCGCCCGTCGGCACGCTGGCCGATCCCACCGTCGAGGAGGTCAACGGCGAGACGTATGGGCCGCTCAAGGCGCTCTGCGAGCAGATGGTGCAGGAGACGCTGCCGGGGCGGGCGCT
>JAICKD010000452.1 GCA_025928125.1 Ktedonobacterales bacterium | reverse complement strand
ACGAGCGGTCGCGGTTGGCGCGGCGGTGGGCAGCGACGTTGCTGTGGGCAGGGCCGTCGAGGTCGCCGTTGCCCGTGGCGTAGGCGTTGGCCGTGGCGGCGGCAGCGCGGCCTTCTTCGGCGCGATCACCGGCGGCTTGACTGGTGGCGGCGGTGGCGGCGGATTGGTTGGCATTGGAATCGAGGAGCCGGTATAGCCATCGGGAAGATTGGGCCACGTGCCACCCGGAAGCCCGGCGATCAGCACGCCGTTCTGGTTCAGCTCCCAGTCAGGGCTAAGGCCCGCCGCGTCGCCCGACGCCAGCGGCGAAATATAGACATTGTGGCCGACCCAGAGATGGTTAACCTGAGACGGAACGTAGGCATATGGCCCCACCGCCGGGTCAGGGTCGAGCGCTTTACCCTGGTAGACATTGGCGGCATAGGGAGATTTGAGATAGGATGAGCCGCTCCAGGAGATGGTCCCTGAGAGCCACTGGCTGAGCGGGACGACAGCCTCCTGGGTTGCCTGGATGCCCACAGAGTTCACCCCACCGCCCGGATCCCAGACGTGAATCGCGGTGATGTTATTGGGGTTTGCGAGTGGGTCGCCCGTCGCCTCCACACCAGAGACAATGACCGAGTGCATGCCATGGTCCACGAAGACGCTGATGGGTTGCCTGCTGATGAGCAGATCGTCGACAATGTGGATGGTGGTGTCCCAGGCGCCGCCGAGGCCCACCTTGACGTGATAGAGGCGGCCCGTCGCCAGGGTCATGCCTTCCGCCAGCGAACGCGGGTCGGTGCCAAAGTCACCCGCGATATCCGCGGCGACATACGGCCCCCAGTACGACGAGGATGGCGGTGGATAGCCCCACATGCTCTCGTTCTGCTGACTGTTGAGCATGTTGTAAATCGCCGACTGTGAGATCGAGTTGCCGAGGTAGTTGGCGACGAGAGCAACGGTGGCGATACCGCACCAGTTGCTATAACGCTGCGGCCACCCCGCCGCGGATGCCGCGCCAGTCACATTGAGCGCATAGGGATTATTCGGCGTCGCCGTCGCGGCAGGCGTGTTCGTAGCCGTTGGCGCGGGCGTATTGGTCGGCGTTGGCACGGGTGTGTCGGTAGAGGTGGGCGTATCGACGAGCGAGTTGGCGAGCACACGGCTGTCCACGCCGTAGAAGGCGCCCGGCGTCGCCGCCGCTTTGACCGGAAGACTCCATAGCAGCGATCCCGCGATGAAGAACAGGGCGAGCGCGCAGAACAGCGCCACTGCGAGCCGATGCGACCCTACCTGAGAATCCGCTTGCCTTCCAGCCCACGTCCCCCGGCCGCGCCGCACCATGTCCCATTCCTTTTCGCCATGCGCCCCTGGAGACGCTTCTCTCGCAGCCTATGCCAACACCAGGGTATGGAGAGTCGCACAGCACTCTTTCACGCAATGTGAATACGTGGCAGGTTGCATGACGCAGCATAACGGCAAGCGCTGAGTCTGTCAATACGTATCGCGCCGTGATAGGCCGATTGGCGCTCATTTGAGATTGTGGATGCAAGCGAAGACAGGAAGAATGGGGAACCAGAGGCGCTACCTCGTGATTCCCCGAAAGCGGTTACCGTCTATGCCGCACGTGTCACTGCTCAGCCATGTCCATTATCAGACGGCGGGTGTTGAGCGGCGTCTGATCAACTCGAAGAGCCGCGCGACGGCCCACGTCAGCAGCGCATAGACGATGATCGCCAGCACCGCCGCGAGATCGAGCACACTGCCGTGCGTCTGGGGCGAAGGAAAGACGCCCTGGAAAGGCCCGACGAGCGGATCGGTGATGCTGTAGATCAGATTGGTGAAGCCAGCGTTCGGATTGGCGGCAAGCAGCTCGAGAACGAGACGGATCAGGATCAGCGCCTCGACGATACCGCCAATCGTGTAGACGATCTGGCTGGCGCGCCACCCACGCCAGCTCGGCGCATACGTGGCGTCGTTCTCGACACGTCGCACGCGCGTTTCAGGCCGCACGGGCGCAACAGGTTGGGTCTCCTCGTAATAGCGCGGTTCCGTATCGGTATACTGCGGACCGCGTGGGTCTCCCGGTTCAGTGGTCCTCATAATAGCCAGTCCTCCTTGATAAACCGGTCCTCCTGACCATCCGTTCAATCGAACAAGGCAGGAGTCGTACCGCCGCCGGTGAGCAGGCGGTACGAATACCTCCCGCAAGCGACGTGCCAGCGCCCGAATCGGCAGCGGCCCGCACGCATCCTTGAAGCCCGCGAGGCAGTTGTTTCCTCAGTTCCTCGTTAGAAATGCAGAATGCCGGACAGCAACAAATACGCGATGATCGCCAGGATGACCGCGACGATCTTCAGGCGTATCACGAAGATGAGGACATCCAGATTCCTCCGCGACTTTTTCAGCGGCTTGCTGGCAATCGTCTTCGCGGGAGTCATGGCGGATTCTACGGCTGCGGCAGGCGCGACGACGGGCGGCGCCGTGGGCTTGCGGGCGGGTGGCGCGGTGATGGCTGGCATCCGTGGCGCGGTATTGACGCCCACGCGCGGACCAGCGCTGACACGCGGGCCGCCACTCAGCCGCGGACCGCCACTCAGACGTCTGCGGGTCTGGGGTACCTCGATGACACCGCCATACGTCGAGAAGAGCACGTCGGTGTAGTGGGTGTAGGCCGCCGCGAGTGGCTCAGATGCGACCTTGAGCACCACCTCATCATTGGCCTCGGCATTCTCCGAGAAGTTATAGCTCCCCGTGAAGACGAGCCGATCATCGAACACTAACGTCTTGTTGTGCATGAAGTCTTGCTCGCGCTGCGCCGAGAAGGCGTGGGATGGCGCGGCGACGAACCGTGGATCGCGCATAAACCAGAAGAGCGCGCGGTCCTGGGTCGTGTAGCGCAGCACATCCTCCATGCCATGCGGATCGTAGACGCCACGGATGTCGAACTGTGGCTGCTGTGCCAGCGGCGCCAGCGCCTCAAGGATGCCTGGATCGCTCAGCAGGAACGCCAACAGGCGAATCTTATGCGCGCCCCGGATGGCGCTGATAAGCTCCTGCTCGATGGATTCACCAGCGGCGGGCGCGAAGAACGGCGCGACGCTGGTCGAGCCAACCATCACGCCCGGCTGTTCGGCGGTGGCCAGCGCTGTGGCCGAGCGGGTGTGCCGGTGCTGTGGCTGGAGCAACCCCGCGAAGGTTGTCGCGAAGTGGGTCACGAGATCGCGCGATGAGATGGTCAGGCAGGTGTTATCTTGAAGCTCCAGGCCGCCTACGGTGAAGTTGGCCGAACCGACCCACACATCGCGCTCGTCCCTCAGCACAAACTTGTCGTGCATCAGGTGGCGTCCGCGCTCGTGGACCGCCGTGGCGTGTGGCAGCAGCCCAGCGTTAGCCAGCGCCACCTCCGTACCGCTGGACTTTGGATCGGCGCTCATGCCGCCAACATGCTCTTTGCCCGCGTCGTAGGCAATCCGCACCCGCACGCCACGCTCCACCGCGCGCGCCAGGGCGTCGAGGATACGCGGATGGCGCAGATCGTAGATTGCACAGTCAATTGAGTCGTGGGCGTCATCCAGGAAGGTGGCGAGCCGGGCCACTAGGTGGGCGTCCAGTCCGGCGCGTTGTGACTGAAAATAGGCGCGAACGCCTTCGAGCGCGAGCGTCGTGCCATCAACCGTTATCTGATAGACCATCCCAGACTCGACCATGGCGATCTCACCTCATTTTTGGTCATATTAGTCATTGCTTGTTCTCAGCGGTCATTTTGCCGATGGTAGAACATTACTGGTTGGCCGTCAACGAAGATAGACAAGTGGGTCAGTTCAGCCAGTATCTGCTTCTCGT
>JAICKD010000129.1 GCA_025928125.1 Ktedonobacterales bacterium | reverse complement strand
TGCGTTGGTAGGCCACGGGATCAGTCGCCCCTTCGGTCGAGATGACCACCACCCGCGACGCCGGGGTGAGCCCCAGCAGTTGGCTGTGCTGCTGTGCATCCGGGCCTGAGAGCAGCGCAAGAAGCCCGGCGAGACCCGCCGCCCCCGTCTCGCCTGAGACGACACCCGCTCTGGCAAGCGTACGCATCGCCTCGCGCGCCCACTCATCGTCGATGGCGACGAACATATCGATGCCCTTCGCGATAATCGGCCACGCCACCAGCGAGGGAACGCCGCAGCAGAGTCCCGCCATAATAGAGGTATGCGGCCCCGGAGCCTCGACCATCCGCCCAGCCCGCGCGGACTCCAGCAGGGCATCGGCGGCCAATGGCTCGACACCGATGATTCGGGGCTGGTGAGCCAACTCAGGTCGCCGGTAGCGCCAGACCACCGCCGTCGCCAGCCCGCCCACGCCCATCTGTGCGGCGACCAGGTCCACACGCGAATCACTCGTTGCTGCTAGTTGGTCGTCAAGCTCGCGCAAGATGGTGGTGTAGCCCTCCATAATCCAGCGTGGAATCTGCGTGTATCCTTCCCACGCCGTATCGGAGATGACCAGCGCGTCGTCCGATGCCAGCGCCGCCGCCCGCGTGACGGCGTCGTCGTAGCTGCCAGCGACAATCGTGACCCCCGCGCCCTCGCCTTCGATGGCGTCAATACGCGCCTGAGCCATGCCGGGCGGGACGAGAATATGCGCCGCGAACCCCAGCAGATGAGCCATCCGGGCGACGGCGCGCCCGTGGTTGCCGTCCGTCGCGGTGACAAACGTGAGTGGCTTGAGCGGCGCGAACCGTTCTTTCAGGTCGTCAAACGTCTGCCACGGGTCGATGCTGCCGCCACTCCGCTCCAGCAACACGCGATAGACCGCCCACGATGCGCCGAGAAACTTGAAGGCTGGCAGGCCAAATCGGCTCGATTCATCCTTCACCCAGACCTTGCCGACGCCAAGAACATCCGCGATGCCAGGAGCATCGATCAGGGGTGATGGCTTGTAGCCCGGTAGCTTCTGATGGAAGTCAAACGCTTCGCCGCCCGGAATTTCGCCTTCGAGATGGTCCGTGGCCTGTGGATTTGGAAAGACTATCGTGTTGTTCGGCATTGCCTGTAGTCCTCCGTGGCGCCTCGATAAGCGAGGGAAATCTCTAAGCGCTGCTGTCTCAGCCTACGTCAATATCAGTCGCTTGTTGTGTCATGTCTTCGGCTGACATACCCTTGTTACCATCATCTGCTGCCCGCAATCATACCTCAACATGGGAGCGATCATGACTGAGATAACATCGTTACCGCCCTTGCCGCCGCTGGCGCCATCGCCGCCACACGCACCCGCGTTCGCGCGCATCCACCTCTGGCTCTATCGCATCAGCGGCGGCAGGATCGGCGGCAAGCTGCCGGGGCGCGGCTTTCTGATGCTCACCACCACCGGGCGCAAATCGGGCGCGCGCTACGCCATCGCGCTGGAATATCACACCGACGGTGGGATACCCTACGTCATCGGCTCCAACTACGGCAAGGATCATCCGCCCGCGTGGTATCTCAACCTGCTGGCGAACCCACGAGTGGAGGTCGAGCGCGAGGGCCAGCGCCAGTGGGCGACCGCCCGCCTCGTCGACGCGGCGGACCGCCCGCGCATCTGGGCCGATCTGGTGCGTGTCTCGCCGTATTACGCGCGTTACCAGCGCAACATGAGCCGCGAAATTCCGCTGGTGCTGCTGCGGCCCGTGGAGTAACGAAAGGGCCAGCGCGCGACACCGCCTGACGCCAATGGGGCTGTCCATTTGCGCCTGGCCGCCCTGTCGTGGGATACTGAGGTCTGACTTTGCGGGCAATGGCGGCTGCTAGCTCCCATGCGACATACAATGTTGGTCTCTATGACCTATGATGACCCATGACATATGTACCGGAAAATGGCTCATATTGTGAAGCGTCAACGTAGTATCCATAGCACGCCCGCTCACTGGGTGCGCGGGGGTTATGGTAAGATAGGCGCTTCTGAGCCAGAATAAGCGGTGATACGACGATGCTCTCTGTTGGAGATTGGCGAGTGATGTACCCGGCGCGGATATTCGTCAGCCACACGCCCGAGGATGACGATTTTTGTCAAGACCTCGTGGGCGCGTTGCGGAACGCTGGCGCGGATGTCTGGGTCAATGACCAGCACTATGCGCTGAGCCAGCTGCTGCCGGTGATCGAGCCGGAGGTGCGCGCCCGCCCGGTGTTTATCGTCATTCTCTCGCCCGCCGCGCTGCGCTCTGGCACCGTCACCGCCGCCTGCACTTGGGCGGCGACCTATCTGCGCCACGATCCGAACCGCCGCTTTCTGCCGGTGCTGGCCCAGCCAGTGGATGATAACGCGCTCCATGCCTTTTTCGAGGGCTTCCACACGCAGCCCACCATGCCGATCATCCGCACGCTGCCGCGCGATCAGGCGATTCACGCGACGCTCCGCTCGCTCTCGCTGCTGCCCATGTTCGATGCGCTGCCTCCGCCATCGTCGCTGCCCTCGCAGCCGTCACAGCCGACGCAGCCCACACAGGTGGCGCACGTCCAGGGCTATCGCGGCCCGAAGAGTGGCGGGCGCTTCAAGGTTGTCACCGCGCCGCCACAGCATGTGCCACATGCGCCACACGCTATGGTCGGCCCGCACGCCGACGACGACGTGGAAAGTCTGATTGCCCAGGGCAATGCCCTGCGCACCCAGGGACGCCCCGAGGATGCGCTCGCCGCCTTCCAGCAGGCGATGCAGCGCAATCCCCAGTCGTCGCAGGCGTGGTTCCATCTCGGGTTCATGTTCGCCGAACTGGCCCGCTTTGCCGAGGCGCTCGCCGCTTACGATCAGGCGATTGCGCTGGATGAGCAGTACGCGCTGGCCTGGGCGAGCAAGGCGAACGTGCTGGTGCAGCTGCGCCGCTACGATGAGGCGCTGGTCGCCTGCGATGGCGCACTGGTGCTCGATCCCAACTCCGATTTCGCCTGGAACAATAAAGGCGTGGCGCTCGCCGGGCTTGGTCGGCCCATCGAGGCGCTGGCCGCCTATGATAGTGCGCTGACTCGTAACCCCAATTCCGCCGACTACTGGCGGAACAAAGGCCTGGTGCTTGCCGGGTTGCAGCGCTACGACGAGGCCATCGCCGCCTATGATTCCGCGCTGGCGCACGCGCCGAGCTTTGGCGCCGCCTGGGCCAGCAAGGCCACGGCGCACTTCCGCATGGGCCGCTACGAAGATGCGCTCTACGCCAGCGAGCGGGCGCTCACCTTTATGCCCAACTCCGCGCCGACCTGGAACCGCAAGGCCAGCACGCTGGCGCGCCTGGGACGCCACAACGAGGCGCTGATTGCCTGCGACCATGCCCTCGCGCTCGATCCGGCGTTCGTCGCCGCCTGGAGCAACAAGGGCGGTGTGCTCGCCGCGCTGGGCCGCCACAACGAGGCGCTTTCCGCCTGTGACCGCGCCATTGCGCTCGACCCCCACTATACGCCCGCCTGGGCAAACAAAGCGGCGGTACTCCACGCGCTGGGCCGCGAAGATGAGGCGCGCGAGGCCGAACGGCACGCCCACGGCATCCACGGCTGATGGCGGGCGAGGGAATGGTCTGGCAACATACCACCGGGGGAACGCGCGCCGTAGCCTGAAGGCCACAGCTAATCCTCAATTGAGCGTGCCTCTCATACTGGTTTTGCCTGGGATGTTGTCACTGGGGCAACCGCCCCCTCCCCTAACCCCTCCCCCTTGCAGGGAGAGGGGAACCAGATCCAGAGCGCGATCTCTCTGGCATGCTGGCTTCTGGCTCCCCTCCCCGCGTCGGGGAGGGGCTGGGGGAGAGGGGCTGGGCCAACAACCTCACCGCAATTGGTATCAAAGGGCGGCAGTATCGAGAGTGGCCGAGAGTTACCCGCGGCATTCATGCCGCGACGCTGGAGTATTGCTCAAACTGATTCGGGGAAGCATTCAGAGGAATTTTCGACTCTCCCATTATACCCCAGAAATAGGCCAGTCCGCACCGTCCATTCGTCCGATGTATTTTCGCGCGCCAGATGGCATTCTTCTCCTGTGCGAAATGGTGATCATAGTCGCAGGGAACTGCCTGCGTTCAAAAAGGGATAAGAGGAGTCGGGACAGGATGGAAGCGACTGATCTGCGCGTGCTGCTCTTCGAGGCGGTGGAGGATGGCTTCCTGATCGCGTTCGCTGGCGGCGCGAGCGTCTTTTCGTCGGCGGTGCGCTTTTTCGTCGGCCTCGATCCCTGGCAGCGGCGCTGGATCGCCGAGGAGCGCATCTGGTGGATCTCGCAGGACGCTATCTCGCGGCTGGCGCGGCGCATCCCGGCGCTTGGCGAGGCGCTGGAGCAGTGGCATCAGCGGTCGCCGAGCATCTCGGAGGATGTGAGCAGCTTCTACGCCAGCATCCGCCCGCGCGCGCAACGCCGCGTCTACATCCCGCGCGACATCGAATCGGCCTATCGCGTGCTGCACCTGCCACCCGGCGCCTCCGCCGAAGACGTGACGCAGGCCCGCCGCGCCCTCGCCCGCCAGTATCACCCTGACGCGGGCGGCGGCCACACGATGATGGTCTCGATCAACCTCGCCGCCGACTCCATCCTCCGCTGGCTGAGCCAGACCGTCTAACCCCCGCGTATATCAAACGTTCACAGGAATTATCATCTATTCTTGCGCATTCCTGACCATCCTGACCATTTTGGCAGGGGTAGACAGCGACCGATTGCATCTTGACAGACAGTGCGCGGTTGATTACACTGGCGCCGTGAGTCCAAGCCGTATCATGCGATGCGAAGCACCTGTAGGACTCCATGACACCAGCGCACAAGTAGCCCTTGATGCTTCGGCCCTGTGCCGGGCAAGAGGGTAGAGGCCGTGTAGTTCGGCCCGTGTGGGCGATCACCTCAAGCGCACCAACCAGTCACTAGTTCGCTAGAGATTGGATACTATGCTATACTCTCCTCGTCTACATATGACCTAGAATCGGGCATCCGATGTCTCTCGCACGCCTCGAACAACCTCCCTGGTAGGTCGCATCTTGCGCCCGTAGCCAGACCTCGCCGGGCCGGAACATGCACCGGTCCGCTTTCTGCTACCCCTCGCGACTGTTAAGAGATACCCCCGACGCGCTCGACGGCGGTTGACGCCGCGCTGTAAGCCCGTCAACCCGTCGCTATTCTCTATGCCTCCGCGCTGCCGTTTGTCGCGGCGTCTCTCTGTGCGCCCGCGCGCCTCCTCACGTTCTGTCATCGCTCGATTGTTGTCCGACATGACAGACCGGAGGAATCGCTGTGGAACGCATCTGTGGCAGGCGCTGCCAGGAGATCACGACTGACGAACTCGACGCACTCGTTACGCATATCGCCGACCTGCCCGACGTGCTGATCGACCTCGGCACGGGCGACGGCCGCTTCGTACTGCACACCGCCCGCGCGCATCCAGCACGCTATGTTATCGGCATCGACGCCTGCCGTGATAACCTGTATGAGGCGTCGCGGCGTGCGCCCGCCAACGCGCTGTTTCTGATCGCCAATATCTGTAGTCTGCCTGAGGAGCTTGCCGGGCTGGCCAGCGCCATCACGATCAACTTTCCGTGGGGTACGCTGCTCACTGGGCTGCTCGAAGAGGGCTCGCCGCTGCTGACATCGCTGGCACGGCTGGCGCGTCCGGGAGCGACGCTGGAAATCCGGCTCAACGGCGGCGCGCTGATCGAGGCTGGCTACTCGTTGGAGGCAGGCGGAGACCAGGTGCGGCGGCTGGCGCGACAGGCAGGCTTTCGTGTGGCCGCGCCCCAGCCGTTGGCAGCGGGCGATCTGCGCGCGTATCCGACGACCTGGGCCAAGCGGCTCGCCTTCGGACGCGACCCGCGCGCGCTCTATCTGGCTGGACGCTATCATTTCGAAGAAAGTGAAGAGAGGACGAAGATACCATGGCACGCACACTCTCGATAAAGGACGCCGCCGAGCAGTTGGACAAGCTGCCGGCGCTGCTCACGCATGAAGGCGCGACGCCCGTGGTGGCGGTTACCCGGCGCGGGATGCCCGTGCTGGCGGTGCTGCCGTGGGACCTCTACCTCGGCCTGCTGCAGACGCTCGCCAATCTGCCGGAGGAGTTTGCCAGCACGCAGCTAGAGGGAATCCGCGTGTTGCTGGACGACGCCGGCGCTATGTCGCCCGCTGACCCATCGGCTGGCGCATCGTCCGCGCCCGTGCAACGCAGACCCCCGCATCGGCGACGGCACAGCCGCTAAATGGCTACGGGCCAGGAGAGAAATAGGCGAGCGTCGCGGCATGAATGCCGCGGCTAGTCATGCTTGTAGGGGTGGCGAAAATGCTCTCATCAGAGCGGTTGCCCGAGGCGGTACGCCCCGTTCTCGCGCTGTTGCTGAACAGCATTCGGGATGTTCTGGGCGGTCAGCTTGTCGGCCTGTATCTCTACGGCTCGCTCTCGTCGGGCGACTTCAATCCGGCGTCGAGCGATGTGGATTTTGTGGCGGTGACGCGCGACGCCATCACCGAGAATGACCCCGCCTTCGAGCAACTACGCCAGATGCACGGACGCATCGCCGCGAGTGGGTTGCCGTTTGCCACCAACCTCGAAGGCTCCTATATTCCGCATGCGGCATGGCGGCGCTACAATCCAGCCGACGCTCACCATCCGACCATCGGACACGACTGGCCGTTTAAGCTGAGTTTCCATGACGCCAACTGGGTCATCGAGCGGGCGATTGTGCGCGAGCGCGGCGTGGTGCTCTATGGCCCGCCGCCAGAGGCGTTGACCGATCCCATCTCGCCAGAGCAACTCCGCGCGGCGACCTGCCAGCAGCTTGCCGATGTCTGGCGGCGTCGCATCGAAGACCCTGATTGGCCCCGTGCGGGTATGTATGCAGCGTTCGCCATGCTGACGCTCTGCCGCGCGCTCTATACGCTCCAGCATGGTGCGTTTTGCTCTAAGCCGGTGGCCGCCGTATGGACTGCGCAGACCCATCCCGCCTGGGCGCCAGTCATCGCGTGGGCAGAGGCGCATCGCGCGGACCACGAAGAGACCACCCCAGCCGAGTTTGCCGAGGCAATCGCGATGCTGCGCGAAGCGCTCGCCGAGGCGCGCTCGTTGTGCGGACAGCAATAGCCCCCTCTCCCACAGGAGAGGGGGTTGGGGGTGAGGTTTGGGGGAGGGGTCAGAAACCTTACCCCTCGGTGCTCTCGTACTGCTCTTTGATCTGCGCGACGATATTGGGGTCGAGCAAGGTCGAGGTGTCGCCAAGGACGCGTCCCTCGGCAATATCGCGCAGTAGTCGCCGCATGATCTTGGCGCTGCGGGTCTTGGGCAGCTCGGTCGTGTAATAGATCTTCTTGGGCCGCGCCAGCGCGCCGATATGGCGCACGACGTGCTCCTTCAGCTCGGCGGTGAGCCCCTCGTTGGGCGTATAGCCGCCGCGTGGGGTCACGAAGGCGACGATGGCCTGGCCCGTCACTGGGTCGGTTGCCCCGATGACCGCCGCCTCCGCCACCGCCGGATGGCTGACCAGCGCGCTCTCGACCTCCATCGTGCCGATGCGGTGGCCCGAGACGTTCAGCACATCGTCCACACGTCCCAGCAGCCAGTAGTAGCCGTCGTCATCGCGGCGCGCGCC
>JAICKD010000305.1 GCA_025928125.1 Ktedonobacterales bacterium | reverse complement strand
GAGATCGAGCGTAAAGAGTACCTCGTGCGTATCTCGCTGAAACGCCAGAAAAATAGCGCCCTCGATGTGGCCCATCTGCAAGATGTGCTCACCGCGCTCAACGACTTCCCCGGCCACGACCGCTATGAGTTCGTCGTGCGCAACGGTAAGTGGGAGGCGCGGCTCACCATGCCACCGGGGCGCACAGGCATCCGCTACTGCCCAGAGCTACATCAGCAACTCGAGGGCATCCTTGGCCCCAATACGGTGCTGCCACAATATGCCAGTTGATCGCTACGCCGCGCGAAACATGCGCTATACACTCTCCAAACCGAACCGTAGCGATGTGCGTATCAACTAATGGACAACCTTCGGCATGAATTCCCAGCGGATGTATCCGCTGGCGCGCTTTCTGGTATACTAAGGGCCGCGCGGCAGACCGAATATCCAATAGCATGCTGCCGCACTGAGTGACTGCATCTGGAGAGGATGTTAGCGTCTTGGACGGAACAATCTGCCCGCATTGCGGCTCCGCCACGCGACCGGATGATCCGAGCTGTCCGGTATGCGGGGCGCAACTGAGCCGCCATTCTGAACAGCCGGGCAGTCCGGCTCCAACGGCGCGGGCGACTGCGCCGACGCCAGCCACGCCACCAGCGGCACAGGCTGTTCCTCCACCGCCGTTGACACAACCGGCGCAACCACCTGCTCCGGCGCCCGGACAGCCCCCTGCTGGCCAGACGCCGTACGGCCCGTATCAGCCGTATACCGGAGCGACGCCAGGCGGCGCCAGGCCGCCGTCACCCTATCCACCTTACCCGCCATACGCGCCCTATCCACCCCACCCGGCGTATGGGCAGGGGTATCCGCCTGCTCAGCCAGGAGCCGCGCCGTATCGCGCTCCGGCGCCCTATCTATACCCGTATCCGGCCGCTCAATCCGCAGGGCAAGCGCCTCGCGCGCCTGTGCCAGGGCAGCCGATCTACGCGCAGGGCCAGCCATATCAAGGCTATCCCTACCCCCAACCATATTGGGCGTATCCCTACCCAGTGCAGGTCGTCAAGCGGCGCCCGCCTGGCGAAATCTACGCGCTGGTCGTGGCATGGATCGTCTTTTCACTCGGTATTCTTTCGATTGTTGGCGGTCTGCTGCTCTTGCTGGTCGCGGTCTTTGCAGCGGCGAATGGCTCCGGCGATAGCCTCGACATCCTGACCACATTCGCGGGCTTCACGCTGGGACCGATTCTCGGCGGCATCCTGGCCATCGTTTATGGCATCTCGCGCGTAATGAAGCGCACCTCCCCGCCGCCAAGCCTGCCCTCAGCGCTGACCATGCTGGCGCTGACGATTATCTCACTCGGCGCGGCAGTGGTCCTCTGGCACTTCTATACGTCGCCGGGACTGGCGTTCGCCGTCCTGCCGCTGGCGCTGCTCTCGGGCTTCCTGCCCGCGCTCACCATTCTGGCGTTCGGCGTGCAGCGGCTCGGCGCGTCCACAACACGCCGCCATTTATGGCTCTCGCTCTTCTTCGGCGCGACCATGGCGCCGCTCTTCGCCATCATCTTCGAGGGCATCGCAACGGTCCTTATCGCGCTAGGTTTCACCGTCGCCCGGCACGCGCTGACTCCTGGCATCTCGGATGTCACCAGCACCGCACCCAGAGATGCGGCCGACGTGCTCTTCATTCTGCTGATCCTTGCGGTGGTGGCCCCGCTGGTGGAGGAAGGGCTGAAGCCGCTAGGTGTGGTCATCATCGTGCGCCGCCTGCGCTCGCCCGCCGAGGCATTCCTGCTGGGACTGGCGGCAGGCATTGGCTTCGACATGGTAGAGACAATAGGCTACATCGGCATGGGACAGGCCGACTGGGTCTCTATCGCGATTCAGCGCATCGGCGCGGGGCTGCTCCACGGGGTTGGCGCCGCGATGGCCGCGCTCGGCTGGTATTATCTCATCAATGGCAAGGGCGTTCCTCGCCGCTGGCTCAAAGGCTTCGGCGGACTGGCGTACGCGGTGCTGCAACACGGCATCTTCAACGGCAGCAACCTGCTCGGGCTTGTGCCAGGGCCAGTTGGCGATCTGATGAACAAGACACTCTACGTGGGTCGGTTGCCGCTCGATGGCGGGATGATCCTCTTCCTGTTGTACTACGCCGTCATTTTGGGGGTACTGATCTATATGACAGGGCGACTCCGTCGCGACTTGAACAAACCATCAGGAACAGCTTCCATGCCGACCAGCGCTCCGTCGCAGCCAGCGGGGAGCGAGCCACAGCCCGTGGCGGGAGGCGCGCGATGATGACACCTCCCATGGCTTCTCCGGCGGCGCCGCCTCCAACCGTCCATGATGCCGCGCCGACTGCCCAGCCCGCCCATCCGTCGCGGTTCGGCCTCTTTTTTGGCATCGTCGCGTCGGTGCTGACGCTCGCCGCCATCGCGCTCGCGGTCTTCGCGCCGCAACTTACGGGCGCGCCGAAACTTCAAGTTCCCACGGGCTGGCAGCAGGTCTATAGCGCAAATCCCGGCGACACAACCAGTGTATGGAATGATGCCACCACCTATCGTGGGTGCAGTTTCCCGTCGCGCGGTCTGCAAATCGCCAGCGACGGGGTATGCGAATTCCAGCCAGGGAATGCGGTAACACTCGATGGCGGGGTACTGGTCGATACGCAACTCGCGCCCGCAGCCGAGGTGCCGGTGTCGGAGGATGCCGGAATTCTGCTGGATAACTCCTTGCTCTTCATCATCACGCAGCAGGGCGAGTACGAGATTTGCCGGGACTCGTGTGAGCCTGTCTCCGGGGACGATACGGACTTTGCCCCTAGCCCGGTCATTGCCTCTGGCTCGACCATCGCCTGGCATGCCGACGCCTTTGTTCCCAACGAGATCGCGGCGCTCTATAACGCCAATCAGGATACTGTCGCCTTCTACGTGAACGGGCAGTTCGTGGACCAGGTAAGCGCGGACATCAGCGCCAGCCCAACGGTCGCGCTGACGACCTCGTCGAGCGGCGGGGCGCTCTTCACCCACGTCACGATCTATGCGGCCAGCGTCTCCTGACGGCACAAGCAATCACAGCCACAATGGCCCGCTGGGGATGTCTTCAGCGGGCTTCTCCATCGTCCCAGCAATCTCATCAGGGCGCGGACGGCCGGGTATGTCAAGACTCTTTATGCGATGAGGAGAGTACGATGGCGCGGATAGACCCGGAGCACCCGCTTGAGACGTCGCGGCTGCTCCTGGAGCCACTCGTCCTCGGCCATGCCACAGCGCTGTTCGAGGCGCTCCAGGCTCCCGAGCTGTATACATACATTCCGCAGGAGGCGCCATCCTCGCTGGAGGCGCTCACAACACGCTATGCGGCTCTCGCCAACCGTCGCTCACTGGATGGGCAGGAAGACTGGTTGAACTGGGCGCTCCGCCAGCGCGCGACGAGCGTCTACGTTGGCACTGTTCAGGCGACCGTGCGTGCCGACCATACCGCCTTGCTAGCCTACATGATCTTTCCAGCATTCTGGCGGCAGGGCTTTGCGCGGGAAGGATGCGCGCGCGTGCTTGCCCACCTGTTCGAGGACTATCACGTCAGCCGGGTCGCCGCCGAGATAGACACGCGCAATACTGCCTCGATCCGGCTTGTCGAAGCGATCGGGTTTACGCGCGTCGCTACAACACCCGGCGCGGACTTCTTCAAGGACGCGGTCAGCGACGAGTATCGCTACGAACTGAGCGCTTCCGCATTCACAGGCATGCCATAGTCCACACCAGCGCATTCATCCCAGTGGAGCAACGTAGCTCTCGTAGACGGGCGTATCCTCCGTCACGCCCTTGCCACGCCGCCAGAGCAGCAGCGCGGGGATTACACCGATGAGCGCCAGTATGGCCGTCACCAGGAAGATATCGCTATACACCTGGTGTAGCGCATGCGTGACAATCTCTGCGGCAGCGCCAGGTGTGATGCGTGGCTGACGAAGCTCCGGCGAATCCGCAAGGATCGCTCGGAAATGTTGAAGACCCCAGGCGGTCAGCCCGGCCAGTCCTAGCGTCATCCCGGTCATGCGGAGCGCCGTCACCACCGACGACGCGACACCCGCCTGGCTCGGTGGGCTGGCGTTGAGCGCACTCGTGCTGATCGGCGCGATCACCAACCCGAAGCCGAGGCCCGCCGTCACCGTTGCTATCGTTACCTGAAGCTCACCGACATTGATTGGCCAGAGGCTCATCTGGTAGAGGCCAACCGCCGTCAGGAACGTCCCAATCGCGGCGGTCAGTGGGCAACTGATGCGGCCAGAGAGCCACCCACCCGCGAAGGCGCCCACCGGCACAAGCGCCGTCATCCGCAGCAGCGCCAACCCGGCGGCAATCGCCGTCGTATTTTGCAGCGAGGCCAGGAAAAGCGGTATCTCGACCAGCGCGACGATCAGCGCCACACCGATAATCAGGCTGAGGATCGCCGCCGCGCTGAAGGCGACGCGACGGAAGAGGCGCGGGTCCACCACCGGCCAGCGAATGACCAGTTCCAGCACGACAAACGCGACGAAGAGCACCGCCGCCGTGCCGAGAAACAGCGGATTGAAGGTGCTGTGCGCCGCGGGATCAAGCACACCGGTCCCCCCGCTCTGCTGGCCAAGCCCAATCGTGAGACACGTCAGCGATGCGCCGAAAACCAGCGCACCAAGGATATCCACCGGCTCGCGCGCGCCCTGCGCCCGTGGCAGGCAGAGCGAGCCGACAACCAGCAATACTACTACCAGCGGCAGGTTGAGCCAGAAGATCCACGTCCAGCCCCAGGTGGTCGTGACGAATGCGCCCCAGACCGGGCCGAGCACACCCCCCGCCTCCGTCACCGCGCCAACTAGCCCTAAGGCAAGCCCACGTCGCGTGCCGCCGAAGAGATCGCCCGCAACCGCCATCGCCACTGGAACGAGCGCGCCGCCGCCAACCGCCTGGATGAAACGCGATGCCACCAGAATATCGAGGCCCGGCGCTGAGGTGTCTATCCCCAACTGCCCCAGCGGAGTGACTAGCGCATGCACCACGTTATAGAGCGGGGTGAGAACGGCGCCGCCGAGCGTGGTGGTGTCTGGCGCAATCGAGCTGCCAAGCTGGGGCGCGAGCGCGCAACCCAGCGAACCGAGGCCGAAGATCACCAGGCAAATGGCAAAAATGCGCCGACGGCCGAAGATATCGCTGATGCGGCCCATCAGGGGCATGGCGATCACGTAGCCGAGCAG
>JAICKD010000005.1 GCA_025928125.1 Ktedonobacterales bacterium | reverse complement strand
TCTCATAAAGGAATGCTATTGCTATCGAGTAGTAGCAAAGCGGTGAGGAGGCCAGGCGATGCCCCGCGCGATAGATTTCCACGTGCATTTGCCCATTGCCGAGTTTATGGATGGAGCTATCGGGAAATATCGCGCTGCCGTCGAGCAGTATTTCCGCAAGGAGGTCACGCTCCGCGACATCGAGGAGATTGCCGATTACTACGCCGGGCAAGATATCGGGGGGGTGCTCTTGGCCTGGGACGCCGAGACGGCAACCGGCCAGAAGCCGCTGCGCAATGACACCGTCGCCGAGATCGTCCGCCGTTACCCACAGCAATTCGTCGGCTTCGCCAGCGTCGATCCACTCAAAGGCGACCGCGCCATCGAGGAGATCGAGCGGGCGGTGAAAGATTTGGGACTTTCCGGGGCCAAGGTCCATCCCGGCATTCAGAACTTCTATCCCGACGATCCGCAGTTCCGCCCGCTCTTCGAGCGCATCGCCGCGCTCGGTATTCCAGCGCTCTTCCATACCGGCACGTCTGGCCTGGGCGCCAATATGCCTGGTGGCGGAGCCGTCAAGCTGGAGACGATGCGGCCAATCCACCTGGATAGTCTGGCCGCGGACGTGCCGGACCTGACGATCATTGGCGCGCATCCCTCCTGGCCGTGGGAGCAGGAGATGATCGCCATCCTGCAACATAAACCGAACGTCTACAACGATCTGTCCGGCTGGTCGCCCAAATACATCCCACCCGCGCTCCTCAAAGAGGCCGCCGGACGTCTGAACGGGAAGTTCCTCTTTGGCTCGGACTATCCGTTCATCCCGCCGGATCGTTGGCTTGCGGACTTCTTCAACCTGGATGGCTGGAGCGATGAGGCTCGGCACAATGTTCTTTGGCGCACGGGAGCGCGTCTGCTGGCCCACACAGCCGTGGCTGGCATGACATTCTCTGGCGCGGAACATGCTAATTAAAGCAGCTTGGAACAACGCCCGCCGTTTCCGGTGAGTGTGTTGGCGAGGGGCTATTGCGCCCGGTATACTAACGGATATATGCGAAGCCAGGAAATGAAAAGAACGGTGGGCGAGCGTTGGCTGACCCAAATAACATTACTGGGTCCCGCCGTACGGACTGCTGTCGCGTCTGCCCCGCTAACAAGGACGCGGTTGCGGCAAATCTGGGCCACATTGCCCCAGACACTTGCGCGACTTTTCCAGAGTGACCGGGTCTTTGCCGGTCTGCTCGCGCTGTGCTATGTCTTCTATCTGACGCCTGCTGGCACCAACACGCTCAGCCGGTACGACATGGTCTACGCGCTGGCGCATGGCACCGCAATCATCGATATCCACGCGGGCAACACCATCGACGTGAGCTACTACCAGGGCCACTGGTACTCGCCGCGCTCGCTCGGCCTCTCGCTGCTGGCGACGCCGCTGCTCTGGCTGCTCAGCCACATCACCACCATCGACAACACGACCCAGTTTACGTTGACCCAGCAGATCGCCTACTTGAACGCCTTCACAGTGCTGCCGGTCGCCATCATGGCCGCAGTGGCGCTACGCCGTTTCGTCGCGCATCTGCGCCCTTCGCTGGCGTCCACTCCGCTGCCGATGGTGGTGGCGGGCGCCTTTGCGCTAGGCACGCTGGCCTATCCGTTCTCGACGACCTTCTTCAGCCATGCCTTCGGCGGCGGCCTCGCCTTCATCGGCTTTTATCTGCTCTACCGCGCCCGCGAAAAAGAGAACGCGGGCGCATGGGTGATTCTGTCTGGCGTGCTGCTGGGCCTGGCCGTCATCAGCGAATATCCGGTCGGGGTGATTGTCGTGCTGCTGTTCGCCTATATCTGGCTGGTCTTCCCCCAGCAGCGCCTCCTGATGACTGGCGCGTTCATCGTCGGGCTGATACCGAGTGTGCTGCTGCTGGGGTGGTATAACTGGTTCGCCTTTGGCAGCCCGCTCCACCTCAGCTACGCCTATGTCAGCGATCCAGCGTTCTCTGGACAGCACGACGGATTCTTCGGCATCACCACGCCACACCTGGATAGCCTCTGGTCAACGTTGGTCTTCCCACGCGGGCTGCTGATCGAATCGCCCTTCCTGCTGCTCGTGCCGCTCGGTTTGCTGCGCTGGCTGCGTCGTGGCTATCGCGCGACCGCCACGGCGTCAGCGGCGTCGGCATCATCGCCGCTCAAGCGCGGGCTGAGGCGGATATGGGCAACGTTGCAGACTCCTGGCATGCCTGAGGCGCTGGTCGCGCTGGCGGTGGTGGTGCTCTATCCGCTGGCGATCTCGTCGTACTTCCTGCCGATGGCGGGCGAGAATCTGCCCGGCCCGCGCTTGCTGGTGCCGATGCTGCCGTTTGCCTGTCTGGCGCTTGCCTGGGTAGTGGACCATCCGCGCCGCTGGTTGCGCGTCACGTTCGCCGTCTCGCTCGTCTATGGGGTAGCGCTGTCATTCCTCTTCGTCGCGCTCGGCGTGCGCATCTATCACACCTATCTGCCCTTCCCGCTGACCGACCTCTACTGGCCGCTCATCAGCAGCGGCGGGATCGTTCCCCTCAGGAATGGTGAGACGCCGCAGAGCCTGCTTACGCTGATTCGAGGCTTCCCTTCCGGCATCGCGTTCTGGTTCCTGCCAGCGGTCCTGAGCGTCTGGACGACCCTCGCCGTGCGCACGCTCGTTTCGCGCCGCCAGCATCGCCGCGCACGGCCAGCCGCTACCGCGCCCAGCGCTGACGCGGAAGCCGAGACGCACGAGACCGTTCCAGCGCTCGATATGGTCGCTGCCTCGCGGTGACACAGGTCGTGCGCCCGTATCATACCAATTGTGGTGAGGTTGTTGGCGCAGACTCTCTCCCTCAGCCCCGGTCTCCGGCCCGCGTCGGGGAGGGGAGCCAGAGCGCCAGCACGCCAGCGGCGGCGTCTGGTTCTGGTCCCCCTCTCCCTGCAAGGGGGAGGGGTTAGGGGAGGGGGCGGTGGCCCCAGTGACAACATCCCAGGCGCAACCAGTATCAATCAACTATCAGTCGCCCTCGACTTTCTTGGTGGTCAGGGCTTTGGCTCCGTTGCTCCTGATGTATTCCCAGACCTTCGCCGCCTCCTCATCACCGCGTACGTAGTCATGGATGCTATTGTTCTCGTAGAGATGCACATAGGCGGTCGCGTAGCTGTCGTCATTGCCGTAGTATTCGATCTCCTTCCGTATCTCCATCTGGTAGAAGTTCACACCACCCGCATGTTCCGATTCGGCGTCCTTCGCCAGTTGCTCCGCAATCTTCTGGCCGCCTGTTCCCTGAATATGCGCATCCTTGATAGAGAAGTCTTTGTTCATTCGGATGACGACGCTCGCCTGTTTTGTACCCCAGCCTTCTTTGACGGTGTTCCCGCGAATCCATTCTTCAGTCAGCAGGCGAAAGATGTTTTCGGGCGTTGAAAATTGCGCTCGCGCCTGCACCTCGGCATACGCGTCGCTCAACACCATGCGCATTGTGGTGTACTTGTCGGCGGCGTCGTTTAGCGCTTCGGTGGCCCGGCCCTTCTTCGTGTCAGTGGCCCGGAACATCGCATCACGAATCTTGCCCACGCGCGCGACAATCATCGGCGTTCCCGCCTCTACCGCCTGTCGCATCTTGCCGAGGGACGTATTATGCTGAACGTAGAAATCGCGCAGTGTCGCCGATTCTTTGGCCTCCTCCGCGCGCTTCACCTCTTCGTTCAATGCCTTGAGTGCGTCCAACCCAAATTCCACCGGCTTTGTGGCTTTCTCGGAAACCTCGCCCAAAGCCCACTTGGCAACTGCCCCAATCTTGCCCACCGCTTTTTCGAGGAAGAACTTTCCCATCGCCTTCTGGAAATCGGGACTCGATTCTTTATCGGACTTGCTCTCCAGGACGACGAGGAAATTCGCGAGCGCGGTCTGCCACCCGGTGAGTATCGCCTGCTGGAAGCCCATTACCTGGCGCGCGAGATCCTCGTCTTCGAGGTCGGCGGCCCCTCCCTCCGTGTTCTCCATGTAGCCCTGCACGCCCTCTGAGAGGCCCTTTGCAACCGTTGGTGGCGCCTTGGTTGCGCCCTCCGGCTCGCGCTGCACCGTCGCGGCTGCTGTACTGTCGCCCGATTGCTGGACGACGTGGGTCAGCTCGTGCGCGAGAAGCCGCTGGCCTGCACTCGTCCCCGGCGCGTACTCCTGCGCGCCAAAGACGATATCGCTGCCGACGGTATACGCCCGCGCATGGTAGCCCGAAGCCGCCTGCGCCGCCTGTTCGTCGGTATGGACGCGGACATTGCCGAAGTCGTGGCCGAAGCGCGGCTCCATATAGGCGCGCGTCGCCGCATCGAGCGGCCGACCGTCGCTGCCGGGAACGGCCTCTTGTGATCCGCCAGACTGGCTCGCCATCGCGCGCGCGGCGGTCGTCTCGCCAGATGTCTTCTTTTCAGCGTCGGGCATACGTAGCACCGCTTCAGCTATCTGGTCCGCCTCCTGCTCATGGGCGTCGCCTGGCTGGCTGACACGCAGCTTTCCCTGCGGCTCCATCGCTGGCGCGGGCTGAACGGCAATCTGGCCAAAGTTGTAGCTGGGATCGTTGAGCGCGGCAGTGGTCGGGGACGTAGCGCCATCGCTTCTCGCCTGGTCGCTTGTGGAGGATTGCGGAGCCAGACGGCTCTTCTCGTCAACCGATTCAACTGGCGACTTGCGGCGCGTGCGTGTCCGTGCGTAATTGCTCATGATGACGCCCTCGATTCAATCGTGTGGATAGCGTATCAGAGGTTCCGTCGTATGTGCTTTGTATACTTGTATATACGCGCAATAGTACGCGATATTCGCCGCCATTGAAAGACCTGGGCAGGCACAATCGTGGAATGGCGTCACATGTGTGGCGCGATAGACATTTCGGCGCGCCGCTTAGAGTTCCAATCAACACCCGTTCCTAGCCGCGGCATTCATGCCGCGAAGTAGGCCTACTTCCATCATTGCCACTGGGTTATGACAGTTCTATGAGGTGTTCTTACCGCGCCCGCCGGATCATCGTGCCAGCGCCTTCGTGCGTGAAAAGCTCGCGGATCAGCACGTGTGGCTCACGCCCATCCACGATATGGACACGCTCCGTCGTCTCTAGCGCCCGCAGCGCCGCCTCCGCCTTCGGGATCATCCCGCCAGAGATCACGCCCTGATCGACCAGCGCCCGCACCTCGTGGTCGGTCAACTCCGAGAGCAGCCTGCCCTGCGCATCCAGCACGCCGGGGACATCGCTCAGGTAGAGCAGCTTGGTGGCGCTCAGGCCGCGTGCCAGATCGGCGGCGGCGTCATCGGCGTTGACGTTGAGCACGGTTTCCTCGTCCCCCAGCGCAATCGGCGCGATGACCGGGATGAAGCCAGCCGCGCTCAACGCCGTAATGACCCCGGCGTCTACGGTGGTGACCGCGCCAACATAGCCCAGGTCAGCCGCGATCTGACGCGCGTGGAGCAATCCGCCGTCGATGCCCGTGAGGCCGATGGCCCTGCCGCCCAGACTCACCAACAGTCGCACGAGGTCGCCGTTCACCTTGCCCGCCAGCACCATCCGCACGACATCGAGCGTCGCGGCATCCGTTACGCGCAGGCCGCGCTCGAACCGACGTGGCAGGCCCACTCGCTCCAGCCAATCATTGATCTCCGGCCCGCCGCCATGCACCAGCACCGGATGCGCGCCCAGCCCGCGCAGCCAGACAATATCTTCGAGCGCGTCGCGCTGATTGTCGAGCGTGCTGCCGCCCAGCTTGATGACCAGCGTGCGCCCGCGCAACGTCTCGATGTATGGTTGCGCCTCACGCAGCACCTGCGCGATGATGGCATGCCGCGCTACCTGGCTGGCAGCCGCCAGCTCGCCCACACTTGCTATCGCTGTCGCGTCCGCCATCAGGGGTACACTCCTTCGCGCGGCAGTCCTACCGCCTCGTCCAGTCCATACATCAGGTTGGCGCACTGAATCGCCTGACCCGCCGCACCCTTCACCAGATTGTCTATCGCGCTGACCAGAATCAGCCGCTCGCTTTCCGCGTCCCATGCGGGCGTGATGTAACAGAGGTTCCCACCGAGTGTCCATTTCGTGTGCGGCGGCTGCTCCATCACCCAGACGAACGGCGAGCCACAGTAGGCCAGTTCCAGGGCATAGCGCACATCGTCGAGCGTCACGCCGGGGCGCGGAGTCGCGTAGCTGGTCGCCAGGATGCCGCGCGTCATCGGCACGAGGTGCGGCGTGAACGTCAGTCGGACGGATGAATCGGCGGCACGTTCGAGCTGCTGGCGTATCTCAGGCAGGTGACGGTGGCCGCCCAGCCCGTAGGCGCTCACGTCCTCGTTCACCTCGCTGAAGTGGCTGCTCAGGCGCAGTGTGCGGCCCGCGCCACTCACACCGGACTTGGCATCCACGATCACGTCAGGCTCAATCATATTGGCGGCCAGCAGCGGCAGCAGAGGCAAGAGCGCCGCCGTGGGGTAGCAGCCCGGTACCGCAACCAATTGGGCGTCGGGTAACTCGTCGCGCGCCCACTCGGCCAGTCCATAGACCGCCGATTCTAACAGCGCTGGCGCGGGATGCTCGTAGCCGTACCAGCGCGGATAGAGCGCCCGGTCGCGCAAGCGGAAGCCCGCCGAAAGGTCCACCACGCGCCGGCCCGCGCGCAGATATTCAGGCACGCGCTCGACAGCGGCGTCATCTGGCAGCGCGACGAAGACCAGCTCCGCCCGTGTCACTTCCTCTCCGAACGCCATGACGTCACCCGGTATATGCGGGAAGACCGCCTCTATTGGTCTATCCACCTCCGAGCGCGCGGTGACCTCGACAAGCTCAAACATCGGATGGCGGCGCAGCAGCCGCAGGATTTCGACACCGCCATAGCCAGTGCCATTGACCACCGCCACAGGAATCCGTGAAGAAGACAATGCCATCATCTCGCCTGCTTACTCTTGAATCGCCATGAATACCGGGGAGGGTGCAAAAAAAGTCCCCGCCCACGCACGCCTCGCGCGGGATGCAGGGACACAGTCAGTGTGTTGCGCTCCGGCCGCTTCATTGCCGCCATCGCCCTTGTCGCTTACAGTATAGCGGGATCGCGCAAGCGCCGCACCCTCGCCAGGACCAGGCTGCGTCCACATCACCTATCGGGCAGACATGCCCGACCAGCGATTAGCCGCAGCATTCATGCTGCGAACCTGCACTACTACCCACCTCGCCCACTAGCCACCACCGTTCGCCCGCTCGTCCTGCGGCCCGCGCAGGCGGGCTTTGCGGTTGCGCTTCCGCAACCCCTAGGCGCGGCTTCAGCCGCCAGCCGCCTGGTTCCCCTCTCCCTGAAAGGGGGAGGGGTTAGGGGAGGGGGCCGCCGTTTCCAACAGAAATCCCCAGACAGGCGGCTCAGCCGATATGGCATACTGCAATCATGTCCGGGATGGGCGGGGTGAGAAAAGGACTGGATTCGTGTCTTCTGGGTCATTAGTTACAACATCAACACCGTCGCGCGACGCGAAGGCGGCGCTCGCGGACGCTTCATACCAGCGCACGCTGGATGGCGGATTGCTCTTGCGCTGGTCTACCGAAAAAGACACCGAAGGGTTAGCGCGGCTCTGCGCCGAGGCTTTCCGCGACGAGGAGGCCGATCCGCCGAACGCCTACTTCGGTCACTGGGCCGAAGACCTGATGAGCGGCAGGCATCCGCTCACGGGACCGGGCGATTTCGCGCTGGTGGAGGATACCGCGACGGGCGAGATCGTCGCGTGCGCCGTGCTGATGCGCCAGACATGGGAGTACGACGGCATCGCCCTCCCGGTGGGCCGACCCGAGGCGGTGGCGACGAAAATGGCCTATCGCAATCGCGGTCTGATTCGCGCCATCTTCGAGCTGCTCCATGCCCGCTGCGATGCGCGCGGCGACCTGGTTACCGGCATCACCGGCATCTACTACTACTACCGCCAGTTCGGCTATGAATACGCGCTCGACCTCGGTGGGAGCCATCGGATCGCGATGAACGCCATTCCCCCGCTCGCGGCGGACGCGACCGAGCCATACACGCTCCGCGCCGCCACGCTGGACGACCTGCCGCGCGTCATGGCGCTCTACGATCGCGACCGCGCGCGTGCGCTCGTCTCAGCCGTGATTGACGAACCCACCTGGCGCTGGATGATCGCGGGCATGCACCCGGAGACCGACGAGAACTGGCTGACACAACTCATTCTCGATGGCGTCCAGCGCGTCGTCGGCTACGTGCTCACCGCACGCGCGCGCTACGGCAACATGTTTACCATACGCGGTCTGGTCGTCGATGAGGGCGTGGCGATGACCGCCGTCCTGCCGTCGGTGCTGCGGGCGCTCGCTGCCCAGGCTCCCAACTTGCGCGCCCCTCATCCGCGCACGCAACCCGTTACGATGCTGTCGCTGGGGCTTGGCCGCGCCCATCCCGCGTATGACGCGCTGCCCCCATCAGCGCCCGTCCTAGCGTTGCCGCCGTACGCCTGGTACGTCCGCGTCGCCGATCTGCCCGCGTTCGTCGCACATATCGCGCCCGCACTTGAACGGCGGCTGGTTGGCAGCATCGTCGAGGGCTATACCGGTGAGGTCAAGCTGAGCTTCTATCGCGGCGGCCTGCGGCTGGCCTTCGCGGCGGGCCGACTCGCTACTGCCGAAGCCTGGGCGCCGAGCGCGTGGGACGCTGGAAACGCCGCATTCCCGCCGCTAGTCTTCCTGCAACTGCTCTTTGGCCACCATAGCCTGGCAGCGTTGCAGGCGATCTACCCCGACATATGGGTGAACGATGGGGTGCGCCCGCTGCTGGAGACGCTCTTCCCCACGCGGCTCTCGTGGGTGTTGCCGCTGGACTAGTGATCGTTGACGGTTGGGAGAGCAGGCCGATATGCCCGAACTGGCACGCGATGATATCGAGGCGCTGGCGCGCGAGGTCTTTGGCCCCAAGTGTCGCGTGCTGGCGTGGCATCCGGTCGCGCATGGAGAGGACCATGCGGTGGTCTTTGCCACGCTGGTCTTCCCGGCGCGCGTGGTTGTCTTGAAGCTGGCCGACGCCACATCGCCGACCAGATTTTCGCGCGAGGCCGCCATCCAGCAGCGCGTCGCCCGCGAGACAGCCGTCCCAGTCTGCGAGGCGCTGGCGGTGGACGACTCGTGCCAGCGCTTCCCCTGGCGTTACCTGATGATGGCGCACGCGCCGGGGATGGCCTGGCGCGATGGGCTGAAGCGCATGTCGCCGCACGCCCGCCATGACATTTTTCGCCAGTTGGGCGAGGCCACCGCCGCGCTGCACAGCCTGCGCTATTCCCAATTTGGCGAGGTGGGAGAAAGCGGAACTTTTCCCCCAGCTGACCTCACCCCCCGTCCCCCTCTCCCACAGGAGAGGGGGAGTATCGAAGCCCTCATGGCTCGCGCCCGGCGGCGTATCGCCAACCCCGCCCACGCCGATCTCTTTGTCGCGGTGCTCCAGGCGCACACCAGCAACTTCGCGAACCTCACCGAGCCACGGCTGACGCACGAGGACCTGAACCCCTACAACCTGCTGCTCGTGCCGGGCGACGAGCCGGACGATGACTGGCGGCTCGCGGCGGTGCTCGACTTCGGCAGCGCGTGGGCGGGCTGTCACGAGTCGGACATCGCGCGACTGGAACTCTGGCGTGACATGATGGGCGACGGGTTCAGCGAGGGCTATACTACATCGCAACCCATCGCCGCCGACTATCCCAAGCGCCGCCCGATCTATCAGCTGCTCTGGTGCCTCGAATACGCCCGCCCCACCACACAACACCACGCCGACACGGCGCGCGTCTGCGCCACACTAGATATCCCGCCCGTAACGTTTGGCGAATCCGTCGGATAACACGTTTCCGGCTCTCTGGCTCCCCCTCCCTTTTAGGGGAGGGGGCTAAGGGGGAGAGGGCCGGCGCCAGCGCATCTACGCCCTTCGCAACGCCTCAGGCGTCAATTGCGCGCAGGAGGTGTAGCCGCTGAGCGCCAGCGTCAGGTCGAGGTCGGCCAGCGTATTGAGCACGACATCGCGCACGCCCGCCTCGCCGCCGAGCGTTAGCCCCCACATGTACGGTCGCCCCAACAGCACCGCCTTCGCCCCCAGCGCCCCCGCGCGGAAGATATCGGCCCCGCGCCGGATGCCGCTATCGAAGAGCACTGGCGCGCGCCCCCGCACCGCCGCGACAACGCCCGGCAGCGCGTCGAGCGCGGGGATCGCGCCATCCACCTGGCGTCCACCGTGATTGGAGACGATAATACCCGCCGCGCCCGCATCCAGCGCCCGGCTGGCGTCGTCAGGATGCAGAATGCCCTTGAGCAGCAGCGGCAGGCTGGTATGCTCGCGCAGGAACCTCAGGTCATCCCAGGTCAGCGTCGGATTCGAGAACACCTGGACAAAGCGCATGATCGCCGCCTGCGGATTCTCTTCGGGTGGCTGAGGCAGCGAGGCGCGGAAGACCGGATCGCTCAGATAGTTAGCGATGCCCTCGCCCAGCAGGAAGGGCAGATAGGCCAGCGAGATATCGCGCTCGCGCCAGCTCAGAATCGGCGTATCGAGCGTCACGACGATGGCGCTGTAGCCCGCCTTCTCCGCGCGGCTGAGAAAGCTCGCCGTCAGCTCGGGATCGCGCCCCCAGTACAGCTGATACCAGCGCGGCGTCTTACCCACCGCATCCGCCGCCTGGGCCACCTCTTCCATCGTCTTCGAGGAGGCCGTGCTGAGGATGAACGGCACGCCAATCGAGGCCGCCGCACGCGCGACCGCCACCTCAGCCTCGGGATGGACGATAGACTGCACTCCAATCGGCGCGAGCATCACCGGCGCGGGCATGGACGCCCCCAGCACCTGCACGCGCAGATCGCGCTGGCTGACGTCGCGCAGCATACGCGGCACAATCTGCCAGCGCTCGAACGCCGCGCGGTTGGCCCGCATCGTCTCCTCGCCGCCCGCGCCGCCCGCCACATAGCCATACGCCTCGGGACTCAGCCGCTGGCGCGCCTGCTCCTCCAGCTGCTCATAGGTCATTGGCGTCGTCGGGCGTTGTCCCTGCATGCCAGCCAGGTAGACCTGCATCTGGCGTTCGGTTCCATACATGCGCGGCGCGGCATCGCTCATTAGTTCTCGCCTCCCTCGTCTGGAATCTCTCGCTGCATCCTGTTCGCATCGGTGTTGGTGGCGTCATCAGTCACTGGGATGACGCGGTGGTGGCCGTTGGCCATATCCCTGGATGGCATGTAGGTAAGGTCGTCGGGCTGCTCGCTCTCCGCCCGCCGTACCACAAACGTGACGCAGGCGGCGAACCCGGCGGCGAGCGCGGTGACCACCAGTACGATGATACTGATCAAATCGGGATGGGTGATGAGATAGACCGCCAGCAGGAGCCAGAGAATCAGGAGGATCACCGTCACGGCGAGCGACGCCGGACGGTCGCGGCGATAGAACACCTGACGCCTCCTATCCTGCTATCCGGTTCTTCGGGCAACGCCTTCTATGCCAACGCCTTTTTCGCTACAGTGAGCATACCATGCCCGCAATAGCGGGACGTTGTGGCAGGGCGTTGGCGTAGGCATTGGCACGGCAATATGACACCACGGACATCCATGCGATATAATGACTTGCTGGAATGCCCATCGCGCATTCCGTGCCAGACACACGAGAGTACGCCTGAAGGGAGCGGGACAGCGATGAATGCATACGAGCAGCTAGAAGCCATTCGCGAGCAACTCGAACAGAATGGCGCAAACGAAGACTCGATTGACCTGGTCGATAAATTCATCAAACGCGCTGAGTCCGAGCGGAATAGCTCGACCTCATTCTCCCAGATGATGATGCTGCGCCACCTCCTGCGCCAGCGTGAAGCAATCGACAATTACGCCATCTATAACGACCTGCAAGAAATCATCGACGGCCTGGAAGGCCGCAAAGCCAGCGACGACGACGTGCGGCCAGCCTACGAAGATAACGAGCATCATCCGCGGTCGCGCCAGTATTACAAAGCGCTGAAAGAAAAAGAGAAAGAGCGCGAGAACAAAGGTTAGCGCGCAAGGCCACCGGGAGCAGCAGCCTCCGGTGGCTTTTTCGTTGGCCTTTTGTCGCCCTTTGTCCCGGCGCTACCTTGCGTTGGATGTGAATATTCTCATCCTTCGCTTCTGGACTGCGCCGGGACGTTGCGCTATGCTACTCGTGACCGGATTGAAGCGTATATCTGATGAGTGTGCGCCGCCAGCAAGGGAACAGGATTGCAGGCTGATTGCTGGCCCGCACTGGATTCTGTTCACGAACACATGCAGCGAGTGCGCCTTGGAGGCAAGAGTCGCTGAGGAGCTTTGAACATGGCAACGCAGGGAAAACCACGCTGGTATAAGCCAGACGCCGGGTTAGCGGCACGCATGGTGCTGACCATGTTTCTGCTGGGATTGGTTTACGTCGCCTTCGTCGGTGTCCTGGGATTTGTGGTTCACATACCCTGGCCGCTGCTTATTATCGGCGCGCTGTTGATTGCTGGCTTCCAGTTGTTCTTCTCCGACAAAATCGCGCTGGCCTCGATGAAGGCGCAATTTGTCGATGAGCAGGAGGCGCCACAGCTGCACGATATGATTGGTCGGCTGGCGGCGCAGGCCAACCTGCCCAAGCCGAAGATCGCCATCGTCGAGACGTCGATCCCGAACGCCTTCGCCACGGGGCGCGACGCCAACCACTCGGTCATCGCCATCACGACCGGCCTCATGCAGGGCAGCGGGCTGTCACAGCCAGAGATCGAGGCGGTGGTCGCGCACGAATTGACGCATATCATCAACCGCGACATGCTGGTGATGACGATTGCGACGTTCTTCTCGATGATCGCCGCGCTGCTGGTGCGCAGCTTCATGTGGTCCGCGATGTTTGGCGGCATGGGCGGTGGCTATGGGCGTCGCGGTGGCAACAACGACAACAGCGGCATGATCGTGCTGATCGCGATTCTGGCGTCGGTCATCACGTATGTCATCAGCTTCATCCTGATCCGCGCGCTTTCGCGCTATCGCGAGCTGGCGGCGGACCGCGGCTCGGCGCTGATTACCGGCGCGCCAGAGCATCTGGCCTCGGCGCTGATGCGCATTAGCGGTACCATCGAAGGTAATCGCATTCCGGCGAAAGACTTCCGGCAGGCGACTGCGGTCAATGCGTTGTTCATCGTACCCGCGCTCAAGGGTGACTCGCTGGCGACGCTCTTCTCAACGCACCCCTCACTGGAGAAGCGCCTGGCGCAGTTGCAGGAGATGCAGCAGCAGATGGAGAGCGCGCGCAACCTGTAGTCGTTTAGACGCTCCCGGCCTTTCGCGGCCGGGTTGCGTGTCTGAGGGCGTGAACGCCCACTAGGGCCATTTATGGCCCGTTACCTTTACTCCGGCCATTTATGGCCGAGCGTGCGATTGAGAGAAACATTGATGGGCTTCTTCGACACACTGTTCGGTCGGCAAAAGCCGGTCCCGGTCGGCCCGGAGCGGCTGTTCGCCATGTCTACGGCGCAGTTGGCGCTCGAAACCGAGCAGCACCTGACGCCAACCGGCAACGCGGCGATCTGCTTCAAGGGTGTCGCATCTGGCCCGTTCAAGGATATCCAGAAGGAACTGGAGCAACTGCTCGAACTGACCAGCCGCGACGATCAACTGAGCATCAAGCCCTTCGAGGATAAATTCAACTACCGTTGGTTTATCTTCAGCGGCAAGGACTTCCAGGCGCTCGTCACCACACTCCATGTCGCCAGCGAGACGCTCCTCTCGAAGGGCTACGGCAGCATGCTGATGTTCGCGATGTTCGCCTTTAAGGATGAGAAGGGCCACGAAGTCTACTGGATGTACAACTACAAGCGCGGCTACTTCTATCCGTTCGTCCCCGAAACCGATATCAACGACTCCCAGCGACGGCGCGACAACGCCGAGGAGATGCGGCTGAATGCCGCCATCGGCAAAGAACTGCCCGTCGAGCCAGAGCTAGAGCGCTGGTTCCCCGTCTGGGAAGTACCCATCTAAACCGCCAGAAGCGTCAGCTTACGGCCCGCCCTCCAGCGCATAGGTGACGTAGCAGTCCGGGCCGTCGGCTATCACGAACGACTGCATCACACCGCTCTCACCCTGCGGCGAAAGAATCGGCTGGGGTGCGCCAAAGAGCGTGAGCATCGTGCTGACCTGCGCCAGCGGCCACATATGCATCGCCCGCAAATCGCTCTGCGTGTAGCAGCGCGGGATAAGCTGCTGTAGCCGGTCACGTCGACACCAGTCGTCCCCAGCGCATACTTGCAGCGACTGATAGCGCCGCCCATGCGCGTAGATGTACGTCGGCAGGCCGTCGCGACCCGGCAGCGCGTAGCTGAAGTGATTTGCCACCAATGGCTGAAACGCGACCCAGAGGCCCGCCGCCACGATGAGCAGCGCAGCCAACGCGAATACGAGCCGCCGTGGTATTCTTCGTCGTCGGCCCTGCGTAGCGATTTCCGCGTTCCCTTCCATTAGATATCAACCGCGCAATCTGTCGAACGTCCAGGAGTTCTCCCCATGGATTTCACGACGCTTACGAGTGCATGGCCAGCGCTGGCTCCTCAGCGATTGACCCCGCTCACCCACGGAGCCAACAACGCGGCCTATCTTATAGACGCGGACAGTGGCCGATATGTTTTGCGCATCTACCGCAATCACGCGGATGCCGCCCGCCTGGATGCTGAATACCAGATCCTCTTCGCATTGCGTGATGCGGCGCTGCCCTTTGCTGTTCCAGCGCCGATAGCCACTATTGATGGTCAGTACCATACGCAGCTTTCGGATGCCGAACATAGTGGTCAGATAGCCGCGCTCTTTCCGTGGCTACCAGGCGACCATCCTGACCGTCAGGATACAGCGGCGGCCTTCGGAGCTGCTGTCGCGCTCGGCCAACTCGATCTGGCGCTGGCCGCGCTCTCGTTGCCGCGAGACCAACTGCCCGCGCCGCTGGGCGATTTCGCGCGGCGCTATCCAGCGCTGGCTGACCCCGTCGCGACGCTGGCAACACTCACCAGCGATACGGCGGCAATAGACCGGATTGCTGACCTGTACCATCGCCTCAGCACAGAGCTTCCGGCGCTCTATGCGACCCTGCCCTGCCAGATGGCGCATTGCGACTACGCGCCATCGAATATCCTGATGGAAGGCGTTAGAGTGACAGCGGTGCTCGACTTCGAATTCTGCACCTACGATCTGCGCGCCCTCGACCTTGTCGTTGCGCTCAGTTGGTGGCCTATCGAGCTATTCGGTAGCGGACGGGAATGGCCGCTCATCAATGCTCTGGGAACGGGCTACGCCAGCCGGATTCACCTCACCGATGGCGAGATAGCCGCCCTACCCACATTGCTCCAGATGCGCAGCATGAGCTCGCTGCTCCACCGCATGACGCGCTACACAGAGGGGTTGGACTCCGCCGACTTTCTCAGGCAGCGGATAGCGCAAACGCTATGGCGCGACAACTGGCTGGCGAGCAATCGCGAAACCCTGCTGCAATTAGCGGCGGAATGGCGCGGGGCAGAGAAAGCCCCCAACGTATGATATCGGAATGCACACCGTCGGTTTCCTAAAATTGTTCATAGCGTTTTGGGTGTTTGCGACACACGCCCGGTTCCTACCGTGCGCGCGTATCTAGTTCCCCTCCCTTTGAGGGGCTGGCGCGCGGAGGGGCGGCGTCCCGGAGGAAGAACGCACAGCGCCAGCGGCCCGCAGGGAAGGGTTGGGGGTGAGGTCCGGGGATAATGCGGTCTGCTACTCCCCCGCTGGCTCGACGTTGAGGTTGTGCCGGAAGACGTTGGTTGGGTCGTAGCGCCGTTTCACCTGGCGCAGCCGCTCCATCGTCGCGGGCGGATAAACCGCGCCTGCGCGCGCCTCATCGTCGCGCATCATGAATCCGACGTACGCGCCCGACCCAAATGGGCGCATCACCTCATAGCAGCGGTCCACCCAGGCGCAATGTTGCGCAATGTCGGCCTCGTCGTAGCCATAAGTCACGGCCATCACCAACCCGCCCTTATCGCGCTGGGCAAAGGCGCCGCCATCGCCCCGGCCGCGTCTCATCGCACCGCCAAGGATACGCAGCTCGAGCAGAGCGCCATGCGAAGGCAGGTCGAGGCCACGCGAGAGCAGGGCGCTGATGAGCGCATCATCCACCGTATCGACCATCACCGAGCGCGCATATTGCCGCTGATCGAACCGCGTTGCCTCCTTCGTGAACTCGAACATCGCCGGGTAGGGCATTGGCCCCACCACATCGGCAATCGGCGCGGCCAGTCTGCGGAGTGGGTCTACCACGCGGCTGCCCTCCTCGAAGTCGCCGCTGTAGACCATCGTCAACGCCAGGACGGGTTTCCCCCGCATCGCGGGCGGGATGAAGGGCGCGGGTGGGGCGGCCATCACCAGCGCCATCGTGGTCAACTCCTCGGGAGCCGCCGCGGCATAGCGCGCATAGGCGGGCAGCACAACCGCCGCATCACACGCATCATAGAAGATCGCGCCGCCATAGACCATCCCAGCGGGATGCAGTTCCACCTCGAACGCGGTCGCCACGCCAAAGTTGCCGCCGCCGCCACGCATTGCCCAGAACAGGTCGGGATGCTCGTCCGCGCTGGCGGTCACCATCTGGCCATCGGCTGTGACGACCTCAATGGAGCGCACATGGTCAATCGTCAGGCCATACTTGCGGGCGAACCAGCCGATGCCGCCGCCGAGCGTCAGGCCACCGACACCAACGGAGGCCGTGTCGCCAGCGGTCAGCCCCAGGCCATGTGGATGCAGCGCCGCCGCGACCTCGCCCCAGGTGAGGCCAGCCTCCAGCCGAGCGGTCCGGTTCTCGGTATCAATTGAGATAGCCGTCATCAGTGAGAGATCGAGGACGACGCCGCCCTCGACGACGCTATAGTGCGCCAGGCTGTGTCCGCCGCTATGCACCGCCAGTTCCAGCTGGTGTTCGCGGGCAAAGGTGATGGTGGCCGCGACATCGGCCGCCGAGGCGGGACGCACGATCACGGCGGGTCGTGCGGTGGATAGTCCGTGGAGGCGTCGGGCCGCCAGGAAGTTGGGATCGTCAGGCAAGATGACCTGACCCTGTAGTTGGCGCGCGAGCGTCGCGATTTCGTCAACGGTCGGCGCTTCGGTGTTGGCCCTGGTGGGCGTTTCTGCGATGGACATTAGTGAGCATCTCCAGTGTGCGAGTCAAAAACACTTCACATGGCTCAGCGGGGGCTGATGCCAGAGCCACTATGCCACCGTGGTGCGAGCGCGACCATACCAGAAGACTGGTATTTCTTGCGCAGTGATTCGGCGCTCAGGTAGTCCAAATCAACGGTATTTCTCGCGACGAGACGCCATATGCTGTACGCGGCGCTGCTCGTGTGGGACAATCCTTACTGCTGACATGATTGGTGGATGGTGAAAGGCAGACGAAGTCCTGCGAGTGGGGGAGCTATGCACGCCAGTCATTCAATCGAGCAGGTGAGGCGAGATATCATCCGCCTCTGTTATGCGGGACTGGATTCCCGTTCGCTGCGCGTGGATGCGCTGGCGCGTCTCCAGCGTGTCACCCCCTATGCCGCCTACTGCTGCCTCACAACCGATCCCGCCACGCTCCTCTTTAATAGCGCGGTCGTGCGGGGGCTGGACCCAGAGGGAGCGGCGGCATTCGTCACCAACGAGTTGGCGCAGGAGGACTTCAACAAGATCACGGACCTGGCGCGGAGCAGCCGGCCAGCGACGACGTTACGGCTGGCCACGAAAGGGGACTTGGGCCGCAGCCAGCGCTTCCGCGAGATTCTGGAGCCGCAGGGCTTTGGTAATGAGTTGCGCGCGGTGTTCCGGTCGGGGAAAACGGTCTGGGGAGCGCTGGTGATGCACCGCGAGATGCGCAATCAGGACTTCACCAGCGACGACATCGCCTTTTTCAGCACGATAACCCCGCATATTGCCGAAGGACTACGCGCCGCGTTACTGCTCGACGCGGTTGAGATGACGCCCGCGACCGATGGCCCCGGCCTGCTCCTGCTGGCCGAGGACCTCTCAGTGATCGCGACAACGCCTGCCGCCGCGCTATTGCTGGATGAGGTCGAAGACTGGGCGCCAGGCAACCAGCTGCCCGTGCCAGTCTATGCGGTCGTCGCCAAATTGCGCGCGCTCCATTCTAGCATGGCCCAGGCAGCCGACATTATCCCTCGCCTGCGACTGCGCACGCGCGCGGGCCGCTGGCTGACGCTGCATGCCGCGTGGGTCGCGCCACAGGCAGCGGAGGGGCAGATCGCCGTCATCATCGAGCAAGCGACGCCCGACGCGATTGCGCCGTTCGTCTTGCAGGCGTATGCCCTGACCGCCCGCGAGCAGGAGGTGGCAGCGCTTGTGTTGAAGGGACGCTCTACCGAAGAGATCTCCGCCCAGCTCTACATCTCCGTGCTCACCGTGCAGCAGCATCTCAAGGCGGTCTTCGACAAGGTTGGGGTGCGCAGCCGCCGCGAGTTGGTAGCCCAGATTTTCGCCCGCAGCTACTGGCCCGCGCTGACGGGAGACCACGCCGCTGGATCGGACAACTGGTCTCCCGCATAGACTATCGTGGCGCGGATCGCGACTAGGCGGCGTGCGCCTTGCTCGGCTGCGAGGCGCCGGGTGATGGGCGCGTCATGAGAATGCCGATGGCATCGACGATCAGCGCTGCCAGCGCCAGGATGAAGAAGACCAGCGCTGGCAGCGTGGTTCCGAAGAGGTGATCGAGCGAAATGTCGCCCGCTCCAGCGATTCCGACGGCGACGCTCATCGCCAGCAGCGCCAGCGGATACTCGAAGCCGCCCTTGCTGCCAAAATAACCTTTGCCCCAGTGCGTGCTGATGGCCATCACCATCGCGCCCACAGCGCCCGCCGCACCGAGTGGCGTCAGGAAGCCAAAGACGAGCGAGAGCCCGCCGCCCACCTCACCGAGAATTACCAGCGCCGTCCAGAGCTGGACGGGCCGATATCCCTTCGCCTTGAAGCCCTGCTCCAGTTTGGCATAGCCCGGCCCGCCGAACCAGCCAAATAGCTTTTGCGTGCCATGCCCCAACAGCGCCACGCCTGCGATCACCCGGATAATCAATAATGCCCACGCGATAGACATATCACGATCTCCCGCTTCTCTGTATCTCGATTCGAGCGGCTACGAATCGTAGCCTGCATATGTATCGTAGCCGTATTACCACCTCATGTCAAGTGCGTAGGCTACCAGAAGTAGGTTTGTGATACACTGAGTGGAGATAGCGCATTGCATCTGGAGGGAAGCTATGGCACAGCAGAAAATGACCGAGGATAATGGCGGTGGGGCAGGCATGTTCGCCACTCCTGCCGCAGCGGCCACCGAGCATTCGGCCCTCTCATGTACCGGGTTTCAGCGCGCCATCGAGTTTATCGGGCGGCGCTGGAATGGCGCGATCCTCTATGTGCTGCTGGATGGGCCGTGCCGCTTCAATGAATTGCTGGCGCGGGTGCCGAATATCTCCGACCGCCTGCTAACTGAGCGACTGCGCGAGCTGGAGGCCGAGGGCATGGTGACGCGCGAGGTGCAGCCGGGGCCGCCGGTGCGCGTCGTCTATGAGCTGACCGACGCCGGGCGTGCGCTCCACGAGGTCATCCAGAGCATCTCCACCTGGGCGCGCACATGGATGCCTGCCACCGCCGAATAGA
>JAICKD010000576.1 GCA_025928125.1 Ktedonobacterales bacterium | reverse complement strand
GTCGGCGATGCACGACGCGCCCGCGCCCGCGTTACTCACCACCGCGCCGCCGACGGTGCCAGGCACGCCCGCGCCCCATTCCAGCCCAGCCAGCCCCTGGGCCGCCAGCGCATTTACCAGCCTGGGCAGGTCAACGCCGCCATCGGCAGTGAGCAGCACATGCTCACTATCTACCTCATCGGTGTGCCAGGCGGCGCTGTTCATGCGGGCGACGATGCCGCGCGCGCCTGCGTCGGCATAGAGAACGTTTGTGCCGTTGCCAACCAGCATGAGCGGCCACTGCCGGTCGTTGGCCAGCGCCGCCAGCTCGATGAGGGTATCTTCCCGCTCGATAGCCAGCCAGACATCCGCCGGACCACCAACGCCAAAGGTGCCATGACGCGAAAGCATCTCGTGACTAACCACGCCCGCGCCAAATCGCTGGCGTAGCTCGCTGAGCATTTTCTGCCGCGTCTCGTCGTCCACAACCATGTATTCAATTACCCCACTGCATTTCTGAGCACGAGGATATGCGCGCCAGGACAGGACCATATCAGAGGCAGTATACACGCCGACAGGGGAAGCGTGACAGCGAAACAGGACAATGTTGCCGTGGGGATACGTGCGGCTGGTGGAGCGCTCTCGGCCATAAATGGCCGGAGTAGAGAGGGAGAGACCATGAATGGTCGCCTCGCCTTTCAGGCGAGCAGGGCGGCGCTGCCGCCCTGGCGGGCGTTTACGCCCTCCGCCGCCGTTACTCCGGCCTTTCAAGGCCGAGACGGACACTATTTTACGCGCCCGGTGACGGCCTATCTGGAGGGCAAATTATAGGTATAGTCGCTGGGCAACAGCAGCACGGTACGCCCGGTAAACATGCTATTGAAGACGCTAAGCGGCATGTAGGTGACATAGTAGAGCGAGGAGTCTACTAATCGTATGCCCTGGCTATCGCCCGCCGTCATCACCAGGAAGTGGCCGCCGGAGAAGAAATGGTAGAAGCCATAGCTAATGCGCACGTTGACGATGAGTGGCAGATGCAGCGTGTTGGTGATATACAACATCTGCTTATAGCTTAGATTGTCCCGGTAGTCCGAGCGCATCTGGTGCAGCGAGGCGACTTTCTGAAAGCCGCTATAGCTGAGCAGGCCGCCATACGGCGAAATATTTGAGCCAAGCTCATCGATCATGCGCCCAATGGTAGCGTCTTTTACGCCCCATGCGGTCAGCGTTTCCGCCAGCACCGCCGCGCTACAGGCCGCTCCCCAGTACGTGTTATATTGCGCGGTCGAGTCATACTGACTCACCAGCTTACCCTGTGTCAGTGGCTTTACCATAGAGGCGATATTCTGCGCGTTCGCCCCTGCCGCCTGCGCGTTGTAAAACGCCATCAGCGGCTGCGATGGCTCACCGACGCCAGTGATCGAAAGTAGCAGCGTCACACCGATCGCGATCAACGCCAGGCAAATACGCGAGACTGACCAGGGATGCCGCCGTGCCGTCTCGATAGTGCGAGTATAGACCGGCTTGCGCTGCGCGGGCATCGGTGGCCGCCACGCCACCAGATCAGGCACGCTATCAGCGGGGACAAGCCCCCGTGCGGTACTCTGATACTCTTCCTGCTCGACCTCGACCGGCTCGTCGGTGTATGTCAGCGTTAGTGGCCGCGCAATCGACTGGGCGCGGCTCCGCCCGGTATCGTAGTCATAGTTGTCGTCGCCGGGATAACTGGAGCTGGACCAGTCCTCGCCATCTTGCGCGTACTCATCCCAGGATGACTGCCGATTCACACGGCGGTGGCGCGTGCTATCGCGCGATGCGGCGGGCATCGAGGGGAGTGTCAGGTGCTGCGGCATCGAAGAGGACTGCCCGTCGCGTGTGGAGTACTCCGGCTCGAAGTCGTCGCGGCGCCGCGCGGGTGTGCGTGGGTCGGTGGCGTCCGCCAGCGTGCGCGCCTGGCGCGTGTGGCCCTGATGGCTCTGATTGCGCGCATTGCTATAACTTGAACCCGCCGGATCTTTGCGGGAAGATCGGGGTTTTTTCTCCATGCGTGCCGCATCCTCCCTGCGTTCCCCGGGGCAATCTTGGCCCACCACACCGCTGCCAGCATATGGAGACACCGACAACAACGAGCTAGCCCGGCGCCTCTGGCCCGTAGCGAGAATAGTATACATCTCAGCCATAGCCGTCAAGGTAAACCGCCAGAATTGTCTATGCCCGCTGGGGGCATGTGGCCCATTTTGGGGGCTTGACGCTTGTGTGACTTTCCGGTATAACGGTCGCAGCCGGGAATATGGATCTGCGCTCTGGTCTTATCGCACCTCTCAACACCCATGTTGCCGGCCCTTTTCTTGCGCGCTGGTCACTCTTCCAGCGCGCTCCTCCCGGTCTGATGCGGTACGATGGGGTACGATGGGGTACGATGCAACGATAACGGCATGGATGACCCCGAGAAGGATCGCCCATATGTCCCAGACTCCCGTAGCGCCGCTGGCGGGCGTGCGCGTGCTCGATCTCTCGCGCCTGCTCCCCGGCGGCTATACGACCCAGATGCTCGCCGACCTCGGCGCCGACGTGCTCAAAATCGAGGAGCCAGGCTCCGGCGACTATGCGCGCACGATGCCTCCATTTGCGCGAACGGTTGGGCAGGCTTTCTTGGCGGTTAATCGTGACAAGCGCAGCGTCGCGCTCAACCTGAAGCATCCAGAGGGGCGTGAGGCGCTGCTGCGGCTGGTGGACGGCGCCGATGTGCTGCTGGAGACGTTTCGCCCCGGCGTGATGGCGCGGCTGGGGCTGGACTACGAAACACTGCACACGCGCAATCCGGGGCTGGTCGTCTGTAGCATCTCCGGCTACGGCCAGGACGGCCCCTATAGCCAGCGCGCCGGGCATGACCTCAACTACATCGGCTATGCGGGCCTGCTGGCGCATCTGGCGCGTCCGGGAGAGGTACCCGTCCTGCCGGGCGCGCAGTTCGCCGATATCGCGGGCGGCTCGCTGATGGCCGCAACCGGCATTCTGGCGGCGCTGGTTGGCCGCGCCGTGACTGGCGAGGGCCGCTATGTCGATG
>JAICKD010000779.1 GCA_025928125.1 Ktedonobacterales bacterium | reverse complement strand
GACGCGCTGGGCGTCCTGGCGCTCGTCGAGCAGGATGACAGTCTGGCTGTGCGGCTCCTGCCCGACCTGCCGTATATTCGCGCTGAGGCGCTCTACGTCTGCAGTGAGGAGATGGCATTCACGCTGGAAGATGTGCTGCAACGGCGCACGCACATCGCGCTCGAAGACCGTCTGCGCGGGATGGGGATTGCGGCGGAGGTGGCGCATCTCATCGGGCCAGCGCTTGGCTGGGATGCCCAGGAAGAGGCGCGTCAGGTCGCGCGATACCTCGCCAGCGCCCGGCTGCACGCTGGACCATTTGCCGACCGGCTCCCACGCTCGCCAGCGGCTCAGAGCTCGCCATCTGAGGCAGGCGAGCAGGCAGTTGACTACCACTCGAACGCCCGCGCCAGCCCGGAGCGGCTGTAGCGCAGCAGTAGGGGGCTGCCATGCGGACACGAAGCCACCACCATCACCGCACGCAGATCGGCAAGCAACGCCCGCTGCTCCTCCGGCGTGAGGGACTGCCCGCGCCGGATGGCGCTCCGGCACGCCAGCGAGATACACACCACATCCAGCCAGTCGTCGCTGTCGGTTGCCGCCTCTTCGGTCAGTGCAGCGGCCACTCCGGCGACATCGTGCGCCATGCCAGGGAGGTGAGGCACGGCGCGCACGAGAAAAACGCTGTCGCCGAACGGCTGGCAATCCAGGCCAAGCGCGCGCAGTTCATCCAGTCTCGGCTCAAGTTGGCGCGCCTGAAGGGGTGAAAGCTCCACCAGCAGCGGCTGCAAGAGCATTTGCGCGGATTGGTCAATTTCGGCGCCGCTGGCCAACTCCTTGCGGCGCTGGAGCAGACGCTCGTAGAGGACGCGCTCGTGCGCGCGATGCTGGTCGATCAGCAGCAATTGTCCGTTCGCCGTCCGCGCCAGGATCAGCGTATCGTCGAACTGGGCCAGCGGCTCCCATGAGCTAGCGTCGTCGAGCGCGCTCTCTTCAGCGTGGATATCGTATAGATGAGGCTGCTCAGCGAGACGTGTCGCCCGGCGGCTGCGTCGTTGCGGAAAACGCAACTGCAACGGGCGCGCGAACCGGCCGCCAGCAAAATCGCTGGCGCTCTCCAGCGCGGTGAGCGGCGCCTGCCCCAATGCCGCGTGAACCGTCTCACGCAGCGCCGCCGCCAGCGCCTGCTCGTGCCTGAGCAACACCTCCGTCTTTGACGGATGGATATTGGCGTCCACCTGATTGAGCGGCGCCGTTATCTCAGCAATCAGCAGCGGATGGCGGCCCTTACGCAGGAGAGGACGATAGCCAGCCTCCAATGCGGCCAGCAGCGCGCGATTCGCCACCGGGCGTCCGTTGACGACCAGCAAGACATGATCGCGGTTAGCGCTATGAAAGGCGCGCGAGGCGGCTACCCCAGTGACAGAGGCCTCGCCCGCCTGTTCCGGGCCGAAGGGTAGCAGCGCCCGCGCCACATCGCTTCCATAGATCGAAGCGATGGCCTCCGCGCGATCATGACCAGTAGTTTGAAGTACAACCGCTCCGTCGCTCACCAGCGTAAAATGCACCGCTGGATGCGCCAATGCGTAGGTGCGCACGACCGCCAGCGCACGTCCCGCCTCGACCCGCGAGCTTCGCAGCAGCGCGCGGCGCGCCGGAACTGTTGCGAACAGAGCGCGTACGGTCACGGTCGTGCCACGATTCCGTGGTGTCTCCGCCATCACAACAGGCATCTCTGGGCCAGCAGTCAGGGTACGCGCTATGCCGCGTTCGTCAGCCGCGCTGGCAATCTCCACTTCGGCGACGGCGGCGACGCTGGCGAGCGCCTCCCCGCGGAATCCAAGCGTAGCGACATGCTCCAAATCGGCTAGGCTGCGCACTTTACTGGTAGCATGCGGCGTTACTGTCAGGGGTAGGTCGTCCGCCAGAATGCCTTCGCCGTCGTCCGCGACGCGAATCAGCCGCAGACCACCATCTTGAAGTTCGATGCGGATCGTCGTGGCATGGGCGTCCAGCGCATTATCGATCAGTTCGCGCACGACCGAGGAGGGCCGCTCGATCACCTCGCCCGCCGCGATGCGCTCGATCACCT
>JAICKD010000053.1 GCA_025928125.1 Ktedonobacterales bacterium | reverse complement strand
CTCCGAGCCGATCACCGGACGCAGCCCCGCGAACGTCGCAATCGCGTCGGCCGCCGTCAGCTCCAGCGCCGGGAAGCGCGCGTCGAGCGCCTCCATCAGATAGGCGACCTCCTCCGGCGCGATGGCTGGCTCGTCGTCGAGCGGGCGCGTATGGTCGACATCGGTCGTCCCCACCAGCGTCACACCTTCCCACGGCAGCGCGAAGACAGGACGATGATCGGCGGGATGGGTGAAGCCGACGGCCTGCGCCAGCGGGAAGCGCCACGCCGGGAAAACGAGATGGCTGCCGCGCAAGGGCCGCAGCCGCATCGCTCCGCCCGCCTGTCCGCGTAGATGGTCGGCCCAGGCGCCTGTCGCGTTGATGACGACGGTGGCGCGCGCCTCGCCGACACGCCCATCCTCGGTATCGCGCAGTTGCGCGCCTGTTACTCGCCCGTCGCTCTCGCGCAGCAGCGATTCGGCGGCGACGTAGTTGATGGCGCAGCCTCCCGCCGCCTCGGCCTCGCGCAGCAGCCGCAGCACCAGTCGCGCGTCATCGGTCTGCGCATCCTGATAGGCGAAGCCGCCACGCAATCGTGCCTGCGCCACGGAGGGAGCCAGCAGCGAGAAATCAGTTGCGTCGCGGTAGCGATGTGTCCACTGTGCGCCGAGGGCGTCGTAGACCGCCAGCGCCGCGCCATACATGCGGCGGCCCGGACGCTCGCCGCGATAGACCGGCAGCAGGAAGCCCAGCGGCGTGATCAGGCCCGCGCCCACCCGCAGCAGCCGGTTACGCGCCCGCACCGATTCGCGTGTCAGCCGCAGATCGCCCTGCGCGAGATAGCGCAGCCCGCCATGCACCAGCTTCGAGGAGCGGCTCGATGCGCCCCAGGCGAAATCGCGCCGCTCGACCAGCAGCGCCCGCAGCCCCAGGTGCGCCGCCTCGCGCAGCAGCCCCGCGCCAGTGACGCCACCGCCGACAATCAGGATATCCCACGGCCCGCCAATGCGCTGCCAGATGGCGTCGCGTTCCTGCGTCATACGACTGCTCTCCATGTAATAGTGGGATGGCTCTCGGCCATAAATGGCCGGAGTAATTGAGAACGGGCCATAAATGGCCGTGTCCGCCGGGCGTTTACGCCGCCCACCGTTTCCTACCCCGGCCTTTCAATGCCGAGAGTGCGTCTGCCTCTGGTTCCCCTCTCCCTGAAAGGGGGAAGGGGCTAGGGGGAGGGGGCAGCTACCCCACCAGCTTGCCCGGATTCATAATGCCCGCCGGATCGAAGTGCGCGCAGAGCGCCTGAATCGCGGCGATGCCAGCATCACCCTTTTCGGCGGACAGATAGGGCAGATGGTCACGTCCCACGCCATGCTGGTGGCTGATGGTGCCGCCGTGCGCCACGATGGCCGCGCTCGCCGCCGCCTTCAGCCGCTGCCAGCGGGCGAGCGACTCCTCCGGGCTGGCCGGCAGCCGGTAGAGATAGGTGGTGTAGACGCTGGCGCCGTGGCGGTAGAGATGTGAGAGATGGGTAAAGACGTGTACGCGCTCGTCCCACTCCGCCAGTCCGTCGCAAAGCGCCGCCTCGATGGCGGTCACCATCTCCGGCACGTTATTCCAGATCGTCGCCGTCTCGACGGTATCAATCGCGTAGCCCGCCTGCCAGAGCGTGTTGCGCAGATATGGCGTGCGGAAGCGGCTCTTGTGCCACGCCCAGCCAAGCGCCTGCCCCAGATGCACGCCCTGGTGTCGCCCGGTGATTGCCAGCGCCTCTTTGCGCGTCGTCTCCACCAGTGGCTCGCGTCCGGCGAAGCCCAGCACCATCATGCACTTCTCCGCCCCGGCGCCGCGCACCGCCAGATAGCGGTCCAGCACGGCAATAATCCGGCGATGGCCCGCCAGTACGAGATTCGTCTCGGTCTCGCGTGGGGTGCTCAGCCGCACCATCGAGAGCGGCAGGCCACTCTGCAAGAGCATGCGCGCGGCGGAAACGCCCTGCTCCCATGTGGGAAAGAAGACCGCATGGAACGCCTCGACCACTGGCAGCGGCGCGATACGCACCGTCGCCTCGGTGATGATGCCCATCCGACCCTCGGAGCCGAGCACGACCTCGCGCAGATCGGTACCAGCGGCGGAGGCCGGGAAGACCGGCAGATCGAGCGTGCCGACCGGCGCGACCATCTGCCCCCCGGCGAATCGCTGCTCGATGCGCCCGTAGCCGAGCGACTGCGTGCCGCTGGAGCGCGTGGCAATCCAGCCGCCGAGCGTCGAATACTCGAACGACTGCGGGAAATGCCCCAGCGTATAGCCGCGCGCCCGCAGATGCGCCTCCAGGTCGGGGCCGCGCACGCCTGCCTCGAAGCTGGCAAGCTGGCTGACCTCGTCGAAGGCGCGCAGCCGGTTCATGTGGCGCATGTCCACCGTCAGCACAGGAGCATCGCCCGCCAGCGGATTGATGTGTCCGGCTACGCTGGTGCCGCCGCCATAGGGGATGATTCGCGCGCCAACCGTAGCGGCCCAGGCGAGCAGCGCGGCCACATCCTCGGCGCGCTGGGGATAGGCGACGCCGTCGGGAAACGTCTCGATCTGCCCGCTCCGCAGCGCGATCCAGTCGCCCAGGCTCTGCCCGCGCGCGTGGCGCACTCGCTCGGCGGCGTCGGTCGTCACGAGCGGATGCTCTGGCAGGCGCGGTTCGGGAACCTGTTTGATGACCTCTGCCAGCGTCGCGTCATGCGGCGGCGTGCCTGGCCCGACGAGCTGCTCCAGATAGCGTGCGGTCGAACCCAGCAGATGCACACTGATGGTATCGTCGCCCCAACCGTTCCAGCGTCGCATGTAGGCCGCTCCCTCCCCATCCCTCCGCGATGCCTGTATCTGGCATCCCCACCTTTATAGTGTATCAGGCGAGGCGTGGTCGGGTAAGATAGCCAGGGAACAGCGGGAGATACGTGCTCATCGGGCAACAAAAAACGGGCGGACGCCAGAATAGCGTCCGTCCGCATCTATTGGCAGCGAGTACGTCGGGATATTAGACGCACTCGCGAAGCGACTGGGTCGAGTTGGCGCTACGTAGCTTGGTGAGGGCGACCATTTCGAGTTGCCGGACCCGCTCGCGCGAGATGCCCAGCTCTTTGCCGACCTCCAGCAGCGTCCGGCTGCGGCCATCGCCGATGCCATAGCGCAGGATGACTACCGACCGCTCGCGGCTGGTCAGTTGCGAGAGCGCGCGATGCAACTCTTCGCCCAGCAGATGCTGCGAGGCGATATCGGCGGGCGTCTGGACACCGGGGTCTTCGAGCGTATCGGAGAGAGCCAGGCGGTTGTCGGCGTCGGCGGGGGCATCGAGCGAGACGGGTTGCTCGGTGATGTGCATCAGGTCGTCAACTTCTTCCATCGGCATGCCCGCCGCATCGGCAATCTGCTCTGGCAGGGGATCGCCGCCGTTTTCCTGTGAGAGCTGCGAGGCGACGCGGCGCACCTTGCGCAGACGGGTCGCGACATGCTCGGGCAGGTGGATCAGGCGCGATTGCTCGCCCGCCGCGCGGCTGATGGCCTGGCGAATCCACCAGGTGGCATAGGTGCCAAAGTGGCAGCCGCGCTGCCAGTCGAACTTCTCGGCGGCGCGCATCAGGCCGAGGTTGCCCTCTTGAATGAGATCGATCAGCGGCACGCCAGAGTTGGTGTAGCGGCGCGCAATCGAGATCACCAGGCGCAGATTCGCCTCGACGAGACGACGGCGCGCGCGCGAATCGCCTGCCTGCGAGCGTTTGGCAAGGATAATTTCTTCTTCGTGGGTCAGCAGTGAGAGGCCGCGAATATCGTGGAGGTAGCTCTGAAAGGCATCTTCAGTGCCGTCGGCGCCGCCATAGTGTCCCGCGCCCTTGCCATAGAGCGCATCTTCTTCTTCCTTGGTGAGTTCCGCGAGCTCCGCATCCGTCGGCTCGACATCATCAACCACCGCGACGGACCTAGCCGTGCTGGACGATGCCAACTTCTCGAATGCCTGCCGCAAAAGTCGCGCGCCAGCATCCTCATCGAGCATCTGTGGTTGCGTGGCTGCCATGTCGCACACTCCTTCTGCCAGATCTCGCAGCGTATCTGACGTTATGAACCGGCTATCTCCAGATTTCGGTGACAACCTGCCAACTGGACGTGCTCATGCACATTTCCATTCATTCCCCCGGCCAGTGTACACGGTTATCGGCGTCTGCCACATCAGGTAAATACCTGATTTTTCCTCAGGCATTTTTGCTTCACGAAATGAAGCGTGAACGGGCTGAAAACCTGCCCTCCGTGACACCAACATCTTGGAAATGACCGGGATATGCATCCCGCGTGGTTGTCACCGCGCCTCATGAGAGACGAGGCCGGTGGCCATGTATGTTTGTTCCGCGGTACGCATCGAGCCAACCATCGCACGATCGCGCGCACCGGGACCACCCCTGTATAGGTTCATTAGCGCAGATGGAACCCTGGTTCAGCACATTGTGTGCCACTGCACCCAAAGGTTCTCTATGTCGCCACTTCAGGTCGGAAGCAGCGAACAGAGCTTTTTGTCTGCTACTTGATATACGTGTGAGAGCTACTAACTTTTCTCACACCAATGGCCCGCATGGCAATCAGACTTTCGACTGAGGTCGCCATACAGGCTCTTTTGTAGCAAGCTGTCTCGTATTGTCCGTCCAGCGGTCTCAATCGTTACAGGCGCGTGGTTGGTGGGCGCCCCCCTCCCCTAACCCCTCCCCCTTGCAGGGAGAGGGGAACCAAAATCAGAACGCGCGTCTGCTCTGGCGCCCCTCCTTTTAGGGGAGAGGGCCGTGTGGCAGCATCATGACCAGCGGAAGGCGCGCGCCGAGAGCAGCACCGCGACCACCATCCACGCAGCGATAATCAGCAGATCGGTCTGCACGCCGCCGAGCGACGCGCCATTGTTGATAATCTGGCGGAGGGCGTCGTTGAGGTAGGTCAGCGGCATCGCCTTGATCAGCGGCGTCAGAAACGCGGGCGCGCTATCGGTGGGGAAGTAGGAGCCGCTGAGAAACATCATCGGGAAGCTGATGAGGAAGAACGCCGCGTTGGCGACCTCTGGCGTGCGGGCAAAGCTGCCCACGACAAAGCCGAGTCCCTGGAGCGCGAGCGCTCCCAGCGCCACGGTCAGGCCCAGTGCGATCCAGCTTCCTGTCACCTGCACGTGGAAGACCAGCATCGCCACCAGGATCAGCGCGGCGCCTTGAAGCAGCGAGAGCGCCAGCCGCGCCAGCATCTGCGTCGAGATGAGCACGCTGGGGCGCAGCGGTGTGACCGCCAGCCGCCGCAAGATGCCCTGCTGCCGCCACTCCACCAGCGCCACGCCGACGCTCAGATTCGCCCACATCAGCAGCATGCCCAGCATCCCCGGCGTCAGCCAGTCGATCTGCCGCAGATTGTGGACGCTGACCGCCTGTTCGCTCAACGTGATGGGCGAGGCCTGGCGCGTCACCTGCTGGTTGAGGCCGGTGACGATGCTCTGCACCGCCATGCGCGCGTTGGCTGCCATCACCGGGCTGCTCTCGTCGTAGTAGACGGCGATGTTGGTGGGCTGGCTCGCCGTCAGCGCCCGGCCGAAGCCCGCTTCCAGCACGATAACGGCGTTGCGGTGGCCGTCGCGCAGCGCCTGAAGCTCCTCATCCTGGCTGCCGCTAAACACCTGGAGCGAGTCGCTGGCGCGCAGCCCCTGAATCATCTGCTGCGAGAGCGGCGAGTCGTCGCGATCCACCACACCCAGCTCCAACTTGGGCGCGCCACCGCCGCCGAAGAGCCAGCCAAAGACGAAGATCGAGAGCAACGCCAGCCCCAGGCTGGTAATCAACAGAACGCGATTGCGCCGCAACATGGTGACGCTGGCGGCAAAGAGTGTGCGAAAAGCCTTCATGGGATCGTCACTTCTTTCTATGGTCGAGCTATAGTTGAGCAGCGTTTGTCTATGGGTTTCCCCCTCCCGGCCTTCGGCCACCCTCCCCCTTGCAGGGAGAGGGCCTGAGCCACCATCCTGCCCGATGGCGTCTGCCACTGCCTCTGGGTCTGGTTCTGGATTCTGGTCCCCCTCTCCCTGCAAGGGGGAGGGGTTAGGGGAGGGGGCCGCCCATCAAGGTGAACTGCCGGGCTGCCTGGTCCCCCTCTCCCTGAAAGGGGGAGGGGTTAGGGAAGGGGGCCGCCCCCTCACTCCCGCAATCCACGTCCTGTCAGCTTGAGAAACACATCTTCGAGGGTCGGCGCCTGCACCTGAATCTGCTCGACCGACATCCCCCGCGCCTCGGCGTATTGAAAGAGCGCCGTCATCGTCTTCTCGATGCGCGTCGAGTAGAGCCGCACGCGCTCCGCGCCCGCCTGGACATCGCTGACGCCGGGAAGCAGTCGGAGCGCCGCACTGTCGGGCGGCTGGCCGCCGGGCGACGGAACGAGCGCGCAGTCGATTGTGGCGCTGGCGTTGAGCAGGCCTATCAGCCCGGACGGCGTATCCTGCGCGATGATGCGCCCGCCGTCGAGAATCGCGATGCGGTCGCAGAGGGTCTGCGCCTCGTCCATGAAGTGCGTCGTCAGCACAATCGTCTTCCCCCGCGCGCGCAGCCGCAGGATGGTTTCCCACAGCAACCGGCGGCTCTGGGGATCGAGTCCCGTCGTCGGCTCATCGAGCAGGAGCAGCGCGGGATCGTTGACCAGCGCCAGGGCGAGCGCGAGTCGCTGTCGCTGGCCGCCAGAGAGATCCTGCGGCCTGGCGCGCGCCTTTTCCTCCAGCGCCACCTCACGCAGCAGGTCGTCCGCCGACCGCGCTGACGGGTAGAACGCGCCGAACAGGTGGATCGTCTCGCGGACGGTCAGCGCGTCGAAGAGGGTCGTCGCTTGCAACTGGACGCCGATCCGGCGCTGCACCGCTCGGCGGTCGCGCCGCACATCCAGGCCGTCCACCGTCACCTGCCCGCCATCGGCGCGGCGTAGTCCTTCGATGATTTCGAGCGTGGTCGTCTTGCCCGCGCCATTGGGGCCAAGCAGGCCAAAAATCTCGCCGCGCCTGATCGTGAAGCTGACATCGTTGACAGCGGTGAAGCGTCCGTAGCGTTTCACCAGATGGTTGACCTCGACCAGTGCCTCCGCAGTCGCTGGCGAAGCGGGCGCCGTATGGGGGCTGCTCGTGACATCAGAGAGCATAGATTCCTCCTGAACGTGGGCTACGCCATTCTCATTCTCCGGGATGGCGAGTGCGAACATTTCTGAGAAACAGCCTACCTGGGATGCGGGCTGATGGCGCGTGCCGGAAGTCATAGCTGACGACATATCTTTCAGGGGCTATTTGTGTGGCTGGCGAGGGATAGTGAAGAATGCGCTACTATGTCTGAAGTCACGGAGACCGTTTTGCTGGATTGCGAAGGACTTTGCCAATGGATGTCATGTTCGAGCCGATCACGCCGGAGTCGGCGCGCGCGCTGGCTGCCTGGCGTTACCCCGCGCCGTACGATACCTACAACATCGGCGACGAGGCGGCGGCGCTCGCGGAGATGCTGGATAGCCGCAGCCCGTGGTTCGTCGCCTTCGATACCGATGGCGCCGATGGCGCGCCGATGGGCTACTGCTGCTTCGGTACGGCGGCAGAGGTTGGCTGGGAGGGCGAGCCACGCCTCTGGACGCAGAACGACCGCACGCTCAGCGTTGGCCTGGGGCTGCGGCCCGACCTCACCGGCCACCATCTGGGGCTGCCGTTCTTCGAGGCCGTGCTGGCCTTCGCGAGAGAGCGATTCAGCCCAGCCGCGTTCCGGCTCTTCGTGCTGCCGTTCAATCAGCGGGCCATCCGCGTCTACGAGCGCGCCGGATTCCGCCACGTCGGCACGCTGGATGCTCCCGACAGCGGCTCGGACGCCCGCGTCTTTCTGGAGATGCGCCGCGAAATCGGGCAGAAAACTGGCGGTAAAAGCGAACAGTAGCGGGTAGTCTTGAAGTGTGGTTGCTGGCGCGTTGGTGGGTATCTGGGAGGCCGCACAGGGCAGCCGCGCGAGCCGAGGCACGAGGCGAGAAGCGCGCGACGAGCGCGCGGAGCGGCAGCGGCCCGGAGGGCGGCCTTTGCGGCGGAACGCAGTGAGGCCCGTAGGCGCGGCTTCAGCCGCCAGCCGATGTGGCTCGATACACAGGCAATCATCCTGTATAATGGAACAAGAGTTCGGAACACCTTGCGCATGGTGGATGGTTGTACATCAGAGGAGCGGAGAAACCATGGCGGATACAGGGAATGTGACCACAGGCTACGCCGATGTCAACGGCGCGAAACTCTATTACGAGGTGGCGGGCGAGGGGCATCCGCTGGTCTTTCTGCATGCGGGCATCGCCAACCTGCGCATGTGGGACGACCAGGCCCGCGCGTTCAGCGACCGCTACCGTGTCGTCCGCTACGACCACCGCAGCTTCGGCGAGTCCAGCGCGCCCGCCGGGCGGGCCTCGTCGGCCGATGATGTCTATGGCATGTTCAAGTTCCTGAATATCGACAAAGCCTATCTGGTCGGCTGCTCGATGGGCGGCGGGATGGCGCTCGACTTCACGCTGGCGCATCCCGAGATGGTCGATGCTCTGGTGCTCTCCGGCCCCGGCGTCTCCGGCATGCCCGAAGAGGAGAACGATCCCCTGGAGGCCACCTGGCAGGAGATTCGAGACGCGGCGAAGGCGGGTGACTACGACAAGGCCAACGAGCTCGAGCTGCGCGTCTGGGTGGATGGCATGGGCCGCACGCCCGATCAGGTGGACCCAGCCTACCGCGCCAAAGCCAGCGCGATGAACCGCGCGCTCTACGACCACGACACCGAGATGAACGCCGTCGAGTGGCAGCCCGCGGAACCGCCCGCCTATTCACGGCTGGAAACGATCACCGCACCGACGCTGGTGATCGTTGGCGACCGCGACGTGCCTGACATCCTGCATGCCGTTGACGTGCTGGCGGCGCGCATCCCCAACGCGAAGAAGGTGGTGATGCCCAACACCGCACACCTACCCAGCATGGAGCTACCCGACGAGTTCAACCAGATTCTCGGCGACTTTCTTAGCAGCCTGGGTTAACAGTAAAATTCAGCGTTCTCTCCCCTCCCCCTCTGGGGGAGGGGGCAGCCCCTCCCAACTGGCGAAAAGGAGCCGCGCATGGCCAATCCACCACGGGCGCGCGTCGAGATCGTCCGCGACGAATATTTCGGCAGGGTCATCGAAGACCCATACCGCTGGATGGAGAACTACAAAGACGAGGAGGCGCAGGCCTGGCTGCATCAGCAGGCGGACCATGCGGCTCAGGTGCTCGGCGCGCTGCCCGAGCGTGACGCCTTGCTGGCGCGCATCACCGAGCTGAGCGACGCCGGGCCAGAGATGCGCAATCTCAGCGTAGCGGGCGGACGTGTCTTCGCGCTGCGCCAGAATCCCGGAGAAAACCTGCCCCGGCTGGTGATGTATACCGCGCCGGATGCGCCCGAGACGACGCTGCTTGACCCCAATGCTATGAGCGGTGAGACCCATACCGCGATTGACTGGTTCGCGCCATCGTGCGATGGGCGGCTCGTCGCCTATGGTGTCTCGCAAGGCGGCTCCGAGGATAGCACGTTGCATGTACTGGACATCGACCAGGGAACGACACTCGATCTGGCGATTCCGCATGTGCGGTTTGGTGGCGTCTGTTGGTTGGAGGATAACGCCTCCTTCCTCTACAACCGCCTGCCTGACCCATCGCCAGGGGCGCCTCCCGGCGACTACTACCTCGACAGCCGCGTCCAGCTGCACCGTCTCGGCGCAGACCCCGCCAGCGATCCGGTCGTGCTGGGGCGTGGCGCGCATGCCGGAGTGAACCTCGACCGCATTGATATTCCCTTCGTCGTCGCCCGGCCCGATAGCCCCTGGATGGTGGGGCTGGTGTTGCATGGCGACCTCAAGGAAAACCTGGTCTACGTCGCCCCAACGAGCGCGCTGGCCGATCCCGCCACCATCCCGTGGCGGCGTGTCGCCAGCCCCGACGATGCCGTGACCGGATTCGCTTTCACCGGAAATACGCTCTACCTGCTGACCCACCACAACGCGCCGCGCTATCAGGTGATCGCGCTTCCATTGAATGCTCAGGTCGCGCCTGACCTGGCGCAGGCCATGGTCGTCGTGCCAGAGAGTGAGGCTGTGTTGCAGGATATCTGCGTGGCGGGCGAGTATCTGCTCGTGCGCGAGATGAAGGCGGGCATCGGTGGGTTGCGGCGCGTGCCACTCGCGGGCGGCGCGCCAGAAGCCGTCTCGCTGCCGGATACCGGCGCGATCCTCGACTGGGCGGGCGAGCCGGGCAGCAACGTGGTCTATCTCGCCACCACCGCCTGGACCGCCGCTCCGCGCAGTCTCCGCTACGATGCGGTGAGCAACACCGCCAGCGATACCGGCTGGCTGCCACCATCATCGGTCGATTTCAGCGAGATCGAGGCGCATGAGGTCGAGGCGCCCGCGCCCGACGACGAGCGCATCCCCCTCTCGATCATCCATCGCAAGGGGTTGGCGCGTGACGGCTCGCATCCGACGCTGCTGATTGGCTACGGCTCCTATGGCATCTCGCT